>DASXWX010000090.1:0-10139 GCA_036503395.1 Candidatus Limnocylindrales bacterium | reverse complement strand
GGTCCCGGCCGACACGACGATCTTCGGTCCGGCCCAGGTCGAGGCGCTCATCGACCAGGACCCGACGATCAGCGCGCAGTTCACGCTCTGGGACCAGTCGGGCTCGGACGTCGTCCGCGGCAACCTGATCGTTGTCCCCGTCCGCGATTCGCTGCTCTACCTGCAGCCGGTCTATCTCAAGTCGACGGGATCGTCGTTCCCGGCCTTCCAGCGGATCATCGTCGCCTCGCCGCAGAAGGTGGTCTGGGCGCCGACGCTGTCCGAGGCGCTCAACCTCCTGCTGGCGGGCGGGTCCGGGTCGTCGCCCTCGCCCAGCCCCTCGCCGGGGCCACCGGGTGGCCCCTCGGCGGGACCGTCGGCGACCCCGTCGGGATCGCCGGCAATCTCGCCGCCACCGTCCGGAGGGCCGCTCCCGACCGACGTGGCGGGCCTCGTCGCCTACGCCAACGCCCACTTCGACGCGGCCCAGGCCGCCCTCCGCGCCGGCGACTTCGCCCGGTACGGAAACGAGATGACGCTCGTCCGCCAGGCACTGTCGCAGCTGTCGGTCCTGACCGGGAGCACGCCGCCGGCGTCGCCATCGGCGGCACCGTGACCGATCGAGCGATGACGCGCATCCGGTTCGACTTCGAACCGATCGAGGCTGCCCTGGCTCGCTTCGACCTCTGGGCGGCCGCCCTGGCCGGCTTCCTCGTCCGGGGAGGCGTGATCCTGTTCGTACTGCCGATCGTCTGGCTGCCGTCGCCGCTCGATCTCGCCGACGTGTTCAGCTCCGTCGTCACCTCGGCGGCACTCGGAGGCCCGAACCCGGACCTCGTCCGGCTCGTCGTCGTCTCGACGATCGCAACCACCGTGGTCGTCGTCGTCGCGTTCTGGCTCGGCGCGCTCATGGACGTCCTGGTCGCACACGTGACCGCGGGGCCGCTCTCGGGCGTCCTTGCGGCGCCGACCATGGGCGGCCACGCGCCGAGCCCCGGTCTGGCTGAGGCAGGGCGCGCGTTCGCGGCGCGCCTCGTCGCCTTCCTGCCGCTCGGCCTCGCGCTCGCGGTCTCGGCCCCGATCGTCGTCGGCGCGGTCTACGAGGAGCTGGTCAACCCCTCGTCGCTGGCGCTCCCGATCGTCTTCCGGGTCCTCGGCGACGTCCCGGTCGTCGTGGCCGTCATCGTCGGTCTCTGGCTCGTCGGCGACGCGATCGGCGGTCTCGCGGTCCGGCTCATCGTGGCGGACCGGCGAGGCGCGGCGTCGGCGCTCGCGTCGGCCGTCGGCATGGTCGTCCGGCGACCGATCGCCGCGGTCGGGACGCTCGCCGCCGGCACGGCCGTCGTGTTCGTCCTCGTCGCCCCGGCGCTCCTCGCGTCCGCAGCCGTCTGGCGAGGCGTGCTGTTCGCGTCGCGCGGCGAGGCCGGACCCATCCTGACGGGGCTCGGGATCGTCGCGCTCGCGGCCCTCTGGCTCGGCGGGCTCGTGCTCGCGGCGTTCGCGACGGCCGTCCGGGCGATGCTCTGGTCCCGGTTCGCCGCTCGCCGCTGAAAGCCGCCGCCCCCGGACGTTCGGGCGATCGCCGGATGGCTCCGGCGGGGGGTTTCCGACAGGCACCGCCCTCTGCCACGCTCCGGCTCCCCGAACGTGAGCGGAGGAGTCGTGGCCGTCACCAGCGTCAGCTGCCCGGATTGCGGGGCGCCCGTCCCGTACGGTCGGCTGTCGTGCGTCGCCTGCGGCGCGCTCCTCGCCTCGGTCGCGGGCCCCGTCCGTTCACCGGCCTCGCCGCGCGAGCAACGCCCCGCGAGGGCGACGAGCGGTCGGGCGAAGGGCGGCGAACGGAGACGCGAGCGGCCGGACGCCGCGGCGGATGCCGGAGAGATCGCCTCCGCCGCCCCGACGCGGCCCGACACCCGCGCGACGTCCGCGCCGATCCCGCGAGCGGCATCACGATCCCTCGCGCCAGCACCGGCGCCGACACCGGCAAAGCCGGCGGCGCTCCCGATGCCTCGGGCCCAGGCGACTCACGCCGCGCTCGCCGCCGCAGCCGTGCCTCCACCCGCACCGGTCGCCCAGGGTCGGGCTCCCGTGGTCGCCGCACCGGTCGTTCCACCGCCCGCGCCGTCGCCGTCGGTGGCCGCCTCGATCCTCGCGCCGTTGCCGGCCCAGGCCCGACCAGTCGCGGTCGCCGGTGCCTACCTGCCGCCGTCCGCCACCTTCGGCGACGCTCCCGCGGCCGCTCCTTCGCGGCCCTCACCTGAGCCGCGGGCGCCGGCGGCGTCATCGCCCATTCGCGCGTTCGCCGATCTGCGTCTCGAGACGCCGGCCGATCTGCCGGCCTGGTTCGTCGCCGCAGGAGCCGTCGCTGCGATCGTGGGCTTCGTGATGCCGTGGAGCAGCAACGGGATGGTCGGCGGCGGCCCCGCGCCCGACTTCTTCTCGCGCTGGGGGCTGGCGAACGCGGCGAACGCCATCCTGGTCGTGCTCGCCTTCGGCGCCCTCTACCTCCAGCTCGGCACGGACAATCCGCGCACCATCGTTCGAACGGGGGCCGTCGGACTGCTCCTCGGTGGGGTTCTCGCCGGCTTCGCCTTCGTCTACGCGACGAGCGCATTCGGGCTCGCAACCGGGGGGACCCTCGTCGCGATGGGTGCCGTCGCGCTGGTCGTCGGCGGGCTGCTGGCGATCGTGCCCCGTCACCGACCGGAGGAGCCGCCCGTCTAGGGGTTCCTCGACGCTCGCCGGCCGGTTCGATTCGAACGGCCGGACCCGTTTCGACGTCGCGATGACCGCTGTTACACTCCGGCCGGGCCCCACGGGGGTCGATGCCGGGAACGACCCGTCGGGGGCGCAGGGAGGCAGTCCGAGCCGATGCCGCAAGAGCTACAGCCGGTCCTGGATTCGATCGGCTCGGTCTTCGCCAGCGCGCAGGTCCAGCTCGCCATCCGGGCAATCGCCCTCTACGTCGTGGTGCTCTGGCTGGCGACCGCGTACTGGGCCTTCCGCGACCTCCAGTCACGGACCGACAACCCGATCGCGCCGTATCTCGCCGCCGCATTCATCATCGTCCTGACGCCATTCTTCTTCCTGTTCGCGGCCCTTCTCTACCGGATCGTCCGGCCGCAGGAGCGGATCGGCGAGTCGTACGAACGGAACCTCGCCGAGGAGGCGCTCCTCAACGAGGTCGAGGCGGTCGAGCACTGCCCCACCTGCTCGCGGCGGGTGAAGGACGAGTGGATCATCTGCCCGACCTGCCGGACCCGCCTCCAGCGCGTCTGCCCGAACTGCTCCCACCTCGTCGGCCTCGACTGGTCGATCTGCGCCTGGTGCGGTCGCGACTTCGAGCGCCGTGAGCCCGCGGGTCTTCCGACCGGGGTCGTCGAGCCGCTGCCGGCCGACCGGCGCGGGCGCGCCTCTGTCAGGTCAGGAAAGATCGCCCGCGGAACGTCGACGATCGCCTCGGCGGTCGCGACGGAGCCGCTGCCGGAGGCTTGACCGGGCCGACCGGCGACGAGCCCAGCCGCCCGGGGGGCGACGATCGGGAGGGTTCGCCCGCCGCAGGCGAGCCGGTCCGCACGGACGGCGCCGAGGCGCCGGCCCGTCCCGGCACTCGAACGTTCACGATCGAGGGGCGGCACGCCCCCGGGCTCTTCGTGGTCGGCTGGATCGCGACGATCCTTGGCCTCGGCGTCGTCGCGATCGGGCTCGGCAGCGGCGGCTCGATCCCGGCGCCGCTCTTCGTTGTCGGGATCCTCGTGCTGGCCCTGGGGCTGCTGGCCGGTGCAGGCTCGCAGGCGATCGAGCGCCGCGCGTCGGGAGCTTCATTCGTCGGCCCGTCGCCATTCCTGTTGTTCGCCGCGGTCATCCCGACCTACATCCTCCTGCTCATCGGGATCCTGTTCGTGCTCTCGGTCGCGGGCGTCGAGCCGGGAGCGCCCGTCGCCACGCTCCTGTCCGAGATCGTCCTCCTCGGGGTGTACCTCGGCCTCATCCGGCTGACCGTCGTCGGGACCGGCGGCGCGAGCTGGGCCGAGCTCGGCCTGCGACGCCCCGAGGAGCGCTCGGCGGTCGCGTTCGGGGTGATCTTCGCGATCCCCCTCGTGTTCATCAGCGGACTGATCGCCGTGCTGCTCGTCCAGGTCTTTCCTGCCCCGCCGAGCCCGCTGCCCGAGGCGCACGATCGTCTCGGGATGCTGGCGAATCTCCTCGCCGCCTCCGTGGTGGCGCCGATCGGCGAGGAGCTCTTCTTCCGCGGCTACGCGACCACGGCCTGGCTACGGACGATGGGACCGTGGGCCGCGATCATCCGGGGCGGCCTCTTCTTCGCCTTCGCCCACGTCATCACGGTCAGCGGGCCGACCTTCGGTGAGGCCGCGGGTCAGGCGTTCGTCGCGTTCGCCGTGCGAGTACCCGTCGCCCTCGCCCTCGGCTGGCTCTTCGTTCGGACCCGATCGGTCTACCCGACGATCGCCCTCCACGCGACGTTCAACGGGCTGCCGCTCCTGCTCGCGCTCGCGGGGGCCGGCTGAGCGACGGGGCGCCGGACGTCCGTCGCGCTCGTGTTGCGCTGTTGCTCCGGATGGGACGATTTCGGTTGGGTGATGTCGTCTCGTGTCTCGCGGGGTCATGAGCGACACGGACGAGGGCTCCTGCCTGTCGTTTCCGCCCGTCCGGAGCAATGTCCTGGCATCAGTCGGTCGAAAGCGCGCCCTCTCGAGCAACGCCGCAGGCGCGGAGCACGGCGGCGGCGCAGTCCCAGGCAAGTCGCGGGTGATCGCCGGCGAAGCGGGGCCGCGTACGGTGGGACGCGTCCCCGGCATCCGGACGGCGAAGGAATCGGCGGGCTTCGTCGTACGGGTCCGGGGACGCCCAGACTCGCCCCGCCGCAGCCGGCGAGGACCGATGAGCGAGCCCATCCCGATCGGTGCGGCCAGGGGCCGGCGCATCCGCGAGCTCCCCGCCGACGAGCGGCCCCGCGAACGTCTCGCGCTTCGCGGCGCGGCGGGGCTCTCGGCCGCGGAGCTGATCGGGCTCGTGTGGGGCTCAGGCACGGCCGGCCGGAGCTCGGTCGAGATCGCCGCGGACGCCCTCGCCCACTTCGACGGCCTGACCCCGCTCGCCCGTGCGTCCGACGTCGAGCTCGCCGCTGTGCCGGGCATCGGGCCGGCGCGAGCGGCGCAGCTCGTCGCCGCGGTCGAGCTCGGCCGACGGCTCCTCGCCGACTGGCCGACGGGGCGCTGGACGATCCGTTCACCTCGCGACGTCGCGGACAGGCTCATCCTCCAGATGGGCCGCCTCGAGCGCGAGGAGCTCCGGGTCATCCTCCTCAACGCGAAGAACACCGTCCTCCGCGTCACGACCGCGTATGTCGGCAACGTGAGCAGCTCGCTCGTCCGGGTCGGGGAGCTGTACCGCGACGCCGTCCGCGCCGACGCGGCCGGGATCATCCTCGTCCACAACCACCCGAGCGGCGATCCGACACCGTCGCCCGACGACGTTCACCTGACGGCCGAGGCCCTCGCCGCCGGCCGGCTCCTCGACATCGATCTGCTCGACCACCTCGTGATCGGCCACGACGCCTACGTCTCGCTCCGCGACCGCGGCGTCTCGTTTGATCGCCCAGGCCCGGCCGCGGCTTGACGTCCTGCCGCGGGGCCGGCGGCCGAGAGGGCGGCGGGTATACTCGCCCGGCGCGACGACCCGAACGACGAGTCGCCACGGCGCGCAAGGCCAAGGCGCAAGCCCACGACGCCGCGCATCCGAGCCTTCCCACATCGCCCGATCCCCGCGGCGTCCCGTCCGCGCTCCGCACGACAGAGGATCTGCCTGCCGCCATGTTCGACGCTCTGCTCGGCCTCTTCTCGCGTGACATCGGGATCGATCTCGGGACGGCCAACACCCTCGTCCACGTCCGTGACCGCGGGATCGTGATCAGCGAGCCGAGCGTCGTCGCGATCGACGCGAAGACCAAGAAGGTCCTCGCGATCGGCGCGGAGGCGAAGCGGATGGTCGGCCGGACGCCGGCCTCGATCGTCGCGGTCAGGCCGCTGCGCGACGGCGTCATCAGCGATTTCGACGTGACCGAGCAGATGATCAAGTACTTCGTGAACAAGGTTCATGACCGGGTCGGGCTGATCCCGAAGCCGCGGATGCTGCTCGGCATCCCCTCGGGCGTGACCGAGGTCGAGAAGCGGGCCGTGCGCGACGCGGCGTTCAATGCCGGCGCCCGGTGGGCACGCCTCGTCGAGGAGCCGATGGCGGCGGCGATCGGCGCCGGGCTGCCGGTCAGCGAGCCGTCCGGGAGCCTGATCGTGGACATCGGTGGCGGCACCACCGAGGTCGCGGTGATCAGCCTCGGCGGCATCGTCGTCAGCCGCAGCATCCGGATCGGCGGCGACGAGATGGACCAGGACATCGTCGGCTTCGCTCGGCGCGAGTACAACCTGTTCCTCGGCGAGCGGACCGCGGAGGACATCAAGATCGCCATCGGCTCGGCGTCGCCGGGCGAATGGGACTCGCAGCGGGTCACGCTCCGCGGCCGCGACCTGCTCACCGGCCTGCCCCGCAGCGTCGAGGTCGGTGCCGACCAGATCCGCGAGGCGATCGAGCCGTCGGTCGTCCAGATCGTCGACACGATCAAGGACACGATCGAGGAGACGCCACCTGAGCTGGTCGCCGACATCATGGACCAGGGGATCGTGCTCGCCGGCGGCGGCGCGCTCCTCGCAGGCCTCGACCGCCGCGTCGCGGAATCGACCCAGATGCCCGTCCACGTCGCCGAGGATCCGCTCACCTGCGTTGCGCGGGGCACGGGCGTCGTGCTGCAGGAGATGGCGAACCCCCAGATGGCGCGCGTCCTCGTCGCCGACACGTACTCGCGGCCGCCGCGGTAGGGTCCTCGGGCCGAACGCCCGCGGGAGCTCTGTTCGGCCTTCGGAGGGCGGGTACCAGTCGAATGGGGAAGGTGCCTACTCGAAATCCGTCGATAACCTGAGGGCGTGACGTCCGGGATCCTCACCTCGAGAGTCGCGCGCCGGCGCGGCGTGACGTATGCCGCGCTCGTGGCGGTCGCCCTGCTGCTGCTCGCCGCGTCGGGCACGCCGCCCGTCCGCGAGCTCCAGCACGGGCTCGCCTTCGCGTTCCAGCCGATCCAGCGCGCGGTCGCGTCGGTTGCGGACAGCGCCGCATCCGCGGTCACGACGCTCACCGAGATCGACCGCCTCCGCGGTGACAACCAGCGGCTCCGGGACGAGAACGCCCAGCTCCGCGCGGAGAACGAGCGGCTCCAGGCGGCGAAGGTCGAGAACGACCAGCTCAACGCGCTCCTCCAGCTTCGACAGGGCCTCGACTTCCAGACCGTGACCGCACGCGTCGTCGGTCGCGACTCGAGCGAGCTCCGGCGCGTCGTCACCCTCGACCGGGGCAGCAACGATGGTGTCGCCGTCGGGGACAGCGTCGTCGCCGCGGGCGGCGCGCTCGCCGGGCGTGTCGTCGATGTCGGTGCGACCTTCGCCCACGTCCTGCTGATGAACGACACCACGTCGACAGTCGTCGGGCAGCTCGCCACGAGCCGGGCGACGGGCGAGGTCGTCGGCCAGCTCGGGGGGATCCTCGTGATGCGGAACATCGACGCGACCGAGAAGGTCCAGCTCGGCGACGAGGTCCTCACGGCCGGGATCGAACTGGCCGGCGGGATCCGCTCGCCCTTCCCGAAGGGCCTCGTGATAGGGCAGGTGGTGGACCTGTCCCGCGCCTCGAACGACGTCGTCCAGACCGCCTACCTGGACCCCGCTGCCGACCTCGACCGCCTCGAGTACGTTCTCGTCATCACCGACTACGACGGCGGGCTTCCGCCCGCGGACCAGGAGCCGACGCCGTGTGGCGGCGGTCCGAACGGGACCCTGCCCGAGGGCGAGGCGCCCTGCTACACCCCGGGTCCGAGCTCGGCCGCCTCGCGCGGCGGCGCCGCCACGCCGCCCGCATCGCTCCAGCCGTGAGGCCAGTCCGAGCGCGCACGCCCCTCTGTTACGCTCGCGGGCGATGAAGGGCGTCGTCCTCGCCGGCGGGACCGCCACGCGCCTGTTCCCGCTGACGATCGTGACGAACAAGCATCTCCTGCCGATCTACGACCGGCCGATGATCTATTACCCGATCGAGACGCTGGCCGGGATGGGCATCCGCGAAGTGATGGTCATCGTCGGCGGCAAGAGCGTCGGGGACGTCGTCGAGCTCCTCGCCGACGGCTCCCACTTCGGGCTCGACCTGACCTACCGCTACCAGCGCGGCGCGCTCGGGATCGCCCACGCGATCGGGCTCGTGCGTGACTTCGTCGGCGACGAGCCGTTCTGCGTCGTCCTTGGCGACAACATCCTTCGCGGTGCACCGCTGGCCGGTGCCGCCCGGACCTTCGAGGCGGGTTCGTGGGGCGCGGGCACGCTCCTCTACCGCGTCCCCGATCCGGAGCGATTCGGGGTCGCCGAGCTCGACGCGGCCGGCAACGTCATCGGGTTCGAGGAAAAGCCGGCCGTCCCGAAGAGCGATCTGATCCCGATCGGTGTCTACTTCCTCCGCCGCGACGCCTTCGACGTCATCGACCGGCTGGCGCCCTCGGGCCGCGGCGAGCTCGAGATCACTGACGTCCTCAACCACTACATTCCCGGCGGCCGGCTGTTCGCGCCCGTCTACGAGGGCCACTGGACCGATGCCGGCACCGTCGCGTCGCTGCTGCGGGCCGCCCAGCTCGCGTCGGACGACCACGGATCGGGCCGGCTCGAGCCACCGCCGCAGCGACCGGACGACCTCCGACCGATCCCGGAGCCCGGCCCGGTCCGCGAATCGCCGGCGTGAGGACCGCGTGACCGACCGGGCCGGCCCGCAGACCGTCCTCGTGACTGGTGGCGCGGGCTTCGTCGGCAGCGCATTCGTCCGGGACGTGCTCGCCCGGCGGGACGGCACGAGGCTCGTGGTCCTCGACAAGCTGACCTACGCCGGCAACGAGGCGAACCTCGCCGAGGTGCGCGCGGATCCGGAGCAGGCGGCGCGTCTTCGCTTCGCTCGTGGCGACATCGCCGATCCGGCGACGGTCGAACCCCTTGTGGCGGAGGCCGATGCCGTCGTCAACTTCGCGGCCGAATCGCACGTCGACCGCTCGATCCTCGACCCCGAGGCGTTCCTCCGGACCGGTGTGCTCGGCGTCCACGTCCTGCTCGAGGCCTGCCGGGCGGAGGCCGACCGGGCTGCGCGGGGCGAACGCCGGCGAGCACCGCGTCTCGTCCAGGTCTCGACCGATGAGGTCTACGGGTCGGTGGAGGAGGGGTCGTCGCGCGAGACGGATCCGCTCGCTCCACGGTCGCCGTACAGTGCGGCCAAGGCGGCCGGGGAGCATCTCGTTCGCTCCTACCACGTCACCCACGGGCTCGACGTCGTCATCACCCGTGGCTCGAACACCTATGGCCCGTACCAGCATCCGGAGAAGCTGATCCCCCTCTTCGTCACCAACGCCATCGACGACCGACCGCTGCCGCTCTACGGCGACGGCCTCCAGCGACGCGACTGGCTCTACGTGTCGGATCACGCCGGTGCGGTGGACTGGGTCCTGCGGCACGGCGTGGCCGGAGAGGCCTACAACGTCCCCGGCAGCACCGAGCTGACGAACCGGGACGTCGTCGCCCGGCTGCTCGGTCACCTCGGCAAGCCGTGGTCGCTCGTTCGGCAGGTCGAGGACCGGCCCGGGCACGACCGGCGTTACGCGATGGACGGCTCGAAGCTGGCGGCGCTCGGCTGGCGCAACCGAACGAGCTTCGAGACCGGCATCGAGCAGACGGTCCGCTGGTTCGCGGAGCACGAGGACTGGTGGCGACGGATCAAGTCCGGGGACTGGGACGACTACTACGACCGCCAGTACGGCACGCGCCTCGCGCACGGCCAGGCAGCGGCGGCGATCGAGGACCCGGACGCGGTCCCCGAGCTGGGCTGAGGCGTGCGCGTCGCCGTAACGGGCGCCGGAGGCAGGCTTGGGCGGGCGCTCGTCGAGGCGCTCGAGGACGCCCCGTTCGCCCCGACCGGCGCGATCCGCTGGAGCCGGCCCGGTTTCGACCTCGACCGACTCGCCCACGGCCGCAAGAGCGTCGACGACCTGATCGAACGGGACCGACCCGAGG
>DASXWX010000089.1:0-4034 GCA_036503395.1 Candidatus Limnocylindrales bacterium | reverse complement strand
GAAGGCCGAGCGCGACGACGGCGAAGCTGAGCCATTCGAGCGCGACGAGCGGCGCGATCGGCCACGCGCCCACGCTGCCGCTCGGGACCCACAGCAGCGTGATCGCGGCCGGGGCGAGCACCACGGCGGCGCCGTGGACGCGGGGCAGCCGCGGCGAGAACGCGACGACCAGCGTCGCGAGGTAGATCGCGAGCGGCACGACCCACAGGAGCGGTGCCGACACGACGTCGGTCGCGATGACGTTCGTGACCGCGGCGAGGAGTCCGGCCGGCACCGCGGCGAGAAGCGCCCACCGAACCCGCCGCAGCCCTCCGCCCTCGAGCGGCGCGGTGACGGCGGTCGGGTGACGGGTGTCCGGTGCGGCGGTGACGCGGCGCGCCACGATCGCGGTCACCGCGAGGAGCGCGCCGAGGACGACGAGGCCCGCCACCCACGCCGTTCGCTGCGTCGCGAGCCCGAAGGCCGGCTCGATGGCGAACGGGTACGCCAGCAGTCCGACGAGCGACGCCGCGTTGCTGACGGCGTAGAGCCAGTACGGGTCGCGACCGGTGGTGCGCGTGTACCAGTCGGACAGCAGCGGCGTCGTGGCCGACAGCGCGAACGCCGGCAGCCCGACGAGGACCGCGAGCAGGCCGAGGACGTTGACCACGTCCGGCAGCGCGTCGACGCGCAGATCGTCCGCCCGAAGGCCGAGCGCAGCCGCCGCGGCGAGAAAGGCGATTGCGGCGACCACCAGATGGACGGCCGCCACCCGCCGCGGCTCCGCTCGGAGCAGCAGGTGGGCGTAGCCGTAGCCGAGGAGGAGGACGCCCTGGAAGAAGGCCAGGGTCGTCGCCCAGACTCCCGGCGTGCCGCCGAAGACCGGCAGCGCGAGGCGTCCGACGAGGGGTTCGACCGTGAACAGCAGGAGCGCCGAGACCGCGATCGTCGCGGCGAACAGGAGCGTGACGCGCCCGGGCGCCCGCGCGTCCGTCAGCCCCTCTGCCACGCGCGCATCGTCGCATGCTTGACGCGGCTCCCTCGGCGTGCGCAGATTCCGGTCCACGCCGAGAAGCGCGCGAGCTCGGTCGTGCCTGAACCGTGCGTCCCGAGGAGCCGATGGCCCTCTTCGTGCGCGAAGCCCGCCTCCATCCCACGCGCGGCGAGTCACCGACGCCCGTCGACGTCCGGGTCGATGGCGATCGGATCTCCGCGATCCGGCCCCACGACGAGCTGCGGCCGGCCGCGGACGACGTCGTTCTCGAGGCCGAGGGCCGGCTCATCTCGCCGCCGCTCGTCGACCCGCACGTCCACCTCGACGCGGTCCTCACGGTGGGCGAGCCGCGCTACAACGAATCGGGCACGCTCATCGAGGGGATCCTGACCTGGGCGGAGCGCAAGCCATCGCTCACGATCGAGGACGTCAAGCGACGCGCCCGCGAGGCGATCCTCTGGGAGGTCGCCCAGGGCACCGGGCTCATCCGGAGCCACGTCGACGTCTGCGACCCGTCGCTGACGGCACTGCGCGGGCTTCTCGAGCTGCGCGAAGAGCTCGCCGACCTCGTCGACCTGCGCCTCATCGCGTTCCCGCAGGACGGGATCCTGCGCTACCCCGGTGGCGCCGACCTCATGCGCGAGTCGGTCCGGCTCGGCGTCGACGTGATCGGCGGCATCCCCCACTACGAGCTGACCCGCGACGAGGGCGTCGAATCGATCCACTTCATGTTCGATCTCGCCCGGGAGACCGGCCTGCCGATCGACCTCCACTGCGACGAGACCGACGACGACCAGAGCCGGTTCCTCGAGGTCGTCGCCGCTCGGGCGATCCGGGACGGGATGCAGGGCCGCGTCGTGGCGGGCCACACGACCGCGATGGGCTCGTACAACGACGCCTACGCCTTCAAGCTGATCGGCATCCTCCAGCAGGCGGGCGTCACGATCGTCGCCAACCCGCTCGACAACGTCGTCCTGCAGGGCCGCTTCGACACCTACCCCAAGCGGCGCGGGATGACCCGGGTCAAGGAGCTCGACGCGGCCGGCGTGAACGTCGCCTGTGGCCACGACTCGATCATGGATCCGTGGTACCCGCTCGGCCGCGGGTCGATGCTCGACGCACTCTCGATGCTCGTCCATCTCGGCCAGATGACCGGCCGGGCCGAGCTCTTCCGCGCCTTCGAGATGGTCACCACCAACCCCGCCAGGGCGGCCGAGGTGCCGTCCGGAGTGAAGGAGGGCCTGCCCGCGAACTTCGTCGTCTTCGACTGCGCCGACGAGGCCGAGGCGATCCGTCTCCGGCCCGCCGCTCGCTGGGTCGTTCGCAACGGCCGCGTCGTCGCCGAAACCGAGCCCGCCCGCTCGGTGGTCCACGACCGCGGCTCGACACGGACGGTCGCATTCACGAGGGATGGCGCCGTGGAGCGGCTCGGCGTCGCATAGGGACGGCCATCAGGCCGTCGGAGGAGGAGGCAGATGACCGCCGAGGCGATGACGGGATCGACGCGCGACACGATGCCGCGCGGCGAGGGCGATCTGACGATCGAGGGACACGGGATCGAACCGATCCCCGAAACGGCGCGCTACGGCTCGGTGAACCGTGTGTTCACCGTCTGGTTCACCCCGAACCTGGTCCCGGCGGCGTTCTTCGTCGGGACGCTGACCGCGATCGTCGGCCTGGGCTGGACGACCGGGCTGCTCGCGATCATCGTCGGCAACCTCATCGGCGCCGGCCTCGTCGGGATCATGGCGTCGATGGGGCCGCGGACGGGCATGGCCCAGATCCCGGCATCGCGACTGCCGTTCGGCAAGTCGATCGTCGTCCCGGGGATCATCAACTGGCTGAGCACCATTGCGTGGGATGCGATCAACGCGTTCTTCGGTGCCTATGCGATCGACGCGGTGACCGGCGGCACGATCCCCTTCCCGGTCGGACTCGCGATCGTGATCCTGCTCCAGGCGGCCCTCAGCGTGGTGGGTTACGAGGCGATCCACACCTTCGAGAAGTACGCCGCGATCGGCCTCGCGATCCTGTTCGCGATCGTCACGGTCGCCCTCGTCCCGAAGGCCGACTTCACGCTCGCCGGCGAGGCCGAGACGCTCGGCACGTTCATCCTGGCCACGACGATCGTCGGCTCGTTCAACCTCGCGTGGGCCCTCTACGCGTCCGACTACACGCGCTATCTGCCGCCGACCACCTCGGGCCTCCAGGTCGGGGGCCGGACCTTCCTCGGGCTGTTCCTCTCGGCCGGCTGGATCGAGATCCTGGGGCTCATGGTGGTAGGCGCGCTCGGCACGGACACCGACACCGTCCATGCGATCTACGCCCTCCTCGGAGGCGGAATCGTCGGGATCATCGCGATGGTGGCGATCTTCTTCGGCACTGTCGCGGTCAACGCGATGAATGACTACACGGGCTCGCTGTCGCTCCAGGCAGCCGGGATCCGCGTCTGGCGGCCGGCGTCGGCGGCGGTCGTCGCCGTGCTCAGCTTCATCGCGACGCTCTACCTCTACTACAACAACTTCTCGGCGACCGTCGAGAACTACCTGCTCGTGATCACCTACTGGATCGGGCCGTGGGCGGCGGTCGTGCTGCTCGACTGGCGCGCCCGACAAGGCGCCCCGCGGACCGAGCGGGTCGCGGACTTCTCCCTGCTGCCGAGCGGGCGGAATGCGCTCGTCGCGCTGATCGTCGGGTTCGTCCTCTCGATCCCGTTCATGAACCAGACCCTCTACGTCGGTCCGGTCTCGACCGCCCTGGGCGGGGCGGACATCGCCTACCTCGTCGGGTTTGTCGTCGCGGGCGCGGTCTACCTCGTCCTCGAACGGTCGGCGGGGTCGACGGCGGTTCCGGCCGAGTAGCGCGAGCTCAGGCGGCCACGGGTGACGAGGCTGTCCTCCGCCGTCGCGCCATCGCGGGCGGCTCGACGGCAAAGAGCCCGAGGCCGACCAGGCCGATCAGGCCGCCAACGGTCAGCGCGATCGCGAGGCCGGCGCCGTCCGCGAGCACGGCGCCGGCGATCGGGGCGACGATCCCGACGGCGTTCGCGGCCGCGTAATCG
>DASXWX010000088.1:0-4598 GCA_036503395.1 Candidatus Limnocylindrales bacterium | reverse complement strand
GTCGTCCAGCACTCGAGCACGGACTTCGCCGGGCCGCCGTGCCGGACGAAGTGGTCCCAGCAGCGGATCCCGTCGTAGCCGGCGGCATCGAGCCGGAGCGCGGAGTCGCGCCACCAGCCGAAGCTCGTCCCGATCGTGTCGAGCGCGACCGAGACGTCGAGACCGGCGATGGGCATCGTGGCGGCCAGCGGGCTCGAGCGGCGGGACCGGGCTAGAGCCCGGTCTCGAAGAGGCGGATGTCCGCGGCCGAGACGGCGTTGTCGCCGCGCGTGGGCCCCAGCGCGGTTCGCGCCCCGAGCGCGTCGAGGTCGGCCGGAAACCGCCCGACCATGTCGACGACGACCTCGCGGATCCGCTCGGCGTTCTTCGCGAACACCTCGAGAACCTCGTTCGCGCTCACCGCGTCGGTTCCGGTCTGGACGCCGGCGTCGTAGTCGGTGATCAGGGCGATGTTCACGACCGCCATCCCGAGCTCGCGACACAGGTACGCCTCGGGATACTGGGTCATCGAGATGACCTCCCAGCCGGCGTCGCTGAACCACTTGGACTCCGAGCGCGTGGAGAAGCGGGGCCCGTTGATCACGACGATCGTGCCGGTCTCGTGGAGCGGGATGTCGTGCTCGCGGATGACGTCGGCGGCGATGCGCCTGAGCTCGGGGTCGTAGATCTCGGCCGAGCTGACGTGGGTCACGATCGGCCCGTCGTAGAACGTGTCGATTCGCCCCCGGGTCCGGTCCACGAACTGGTCGCACAGGACGAAGTCGCCGGGGTGGACGTCGGGCTGGAGCGAGCCCGCCGCGCAGGGGCTGATGACGGCCTTCACCCCGAGCGAGCGGAATGCCCAGACGTTGGCCCGGTAGTTGATCCGGTGGGGCGGGATCGTGTGGCGCCGGCCGTGGCGGGGCAGGAAGACGACCCGGCGGCCGGCGATCTCGGCGAGGAAGAGGCCGTCGGACGGCGGTCCGTACGGCGTGTCGACCTTGATCTCGGTCACGTCGTCCAGGAGCGAGTAGAAGCCGGAGCCCCCGAACACCCCGATCTCGGCCGAATCGCTCGCCATCCGGTTCCTCCTCCTGTCTCCCGGGCGATTGTAGGGAGCGGTCTCGTCAGGCTTCGCCGAACGTTCGGCCCAGGGTCTCGGTCAGGAGGCGGACGAAGCCGGCTTCGTCGGCATCGAAGGCGACCTCGGCGTTCGGCGCGAGACCGCCCCGGCGGTGGCGATCGAAGACCGTTCGACCGTCGGTCAGCTCGCCTCGCGTCTCGACGTCGGCGTGGACACGCTCGGTCGTGACGAGCCCGGGCTCGACGAGGATCGCCACGGCCAGCGCGTCGTGGACCGGAGCCGCGCCCGGCCGGGTCATCGGCTGGGTCTCGTCGTAGGCACGGATCCGGCGCTCGACGAACGCCGCCGCCGCGGTAGACGCGGGTGTCGACAGCGTCCGGAGGCGGACGCAATCGTCGAGCGAGACGAGGGCGCGGTGCGTCGCGTCGAGCGGGACGACCGTGAGGCGGTCGATGCCGGCCCGGAAGACCGCCTGCGCCGCCTCGGGGTCGGCCCAGACGTTGAACTCGGCCGACGGCGTCACGTTGCCGGTCTCGTGGCCGCCGCCCATGACGACGAGATGCGGGATCCGCGCGGCGAGGCGCGGCTCGAGCCGGAGGGCCGCGGCGACGTTCGTCTCGGGACCGGTGGCGACGAGCGTGATCTCGTCGGACGCGGCGAGGAACGTCTCGATGAGGAAGTCGACGGCGCGCTCGGACGCGGGGCGGCTCCGGGACGACGGGAGGTCGAGGAAGTCGCCGTGGATGCGGCTCACGCCGGCGCGGTCGGTCGTGGGACGGGACCGCGGCTCGCGAACGAGCGGGCGGTCGCGGCCCGCGTGGACCGGCACGGCGGCCCCGATGTGGTCGAGGACCCGGAGCGTGTTCTCGGTCGTCCGGTCGAGCGGCACGTTGCCCGCGACCGTCGTCGCGGCGACGAGCTCGAGGCCCGGGTGGAGCGCCGCGACCATCAGCGCGACCGCGTCGTCCGTGCCGGTGTCGACGTCGAGGATCACCTTCCGCCGCGCTGCCACCGCGCGATCCTAGGTGCTCGCGCAGTCATCGGTGACGTACGGTGCCCGCATGAACGACGCCGGCCACATCGAGCCGACCCTCCTCGACCTCGCCGACTGGCGACGCCGGATCGCCCTCCTCTACGCGGACGTCCGTCGCCTGGCGGAGGTCGACGTCGCATCGGCGCACGTGCTCTGGCGAAGCGAGCGGGAGCGGCTCTATCGCGACCACCCGCAGTCGCCCGTGCCCGAGGCCGAGCGGGTCGCCTTCCGGGCGCGCCATTTCGATTTCGACCCGTCGCTCCGGTTCGAGGTCGTCATGGAGCCCGCTCCGCCGCCCGCGCCTGGCGGCCTGTCGCTCGAGCTCCCGAACAGCGGCAGCGACGTCCTCGCCTTCCGCCGGATCGGGCGCGTCACGATCCCCTTCCCGGCCGGTGATCGGCTGCTTTCGGTCTTCTGGATGGAGGGCTACGCCGGCGGCCTGTTTCTTCCGTTTCGCGACGCGACGAACGGGACGGAGACCTACGGTGCCGGCCGCTATCTCCTCGACTCAGCGAAGAGCGCCGACCTCGGCGGCGATGCGGACCGACGGATGATCGTCCTCGACTTCAACTTCGCGTACCAGCCCTCGTGCGCGTTCGACCCGAAGTGGGCCTGTCCGCTGGCGCCGCCGGAGAACCGCCTCGACCTCGCGATACGCGCAGGCGAACGGATCGCCTAGCCCCTGCGACGACGGCGCGCCGCGGCGCGCCGACGACCCGCCGCGCCGACGATCCGCCGCGGCGGGTGCTTCACCTACACAAGCTGGGGATGGACGTGCGCGGCTTCGCGTCCATTTCGACGAGTCACGTCATCGGTTGCGCTCGTTCATTTCGAGGTTGTGCTTCGCGTACACAGCGCTCGGACGCGGCCACCGACAGAGCGGAGCGGCCACCCCTCCGGCCCTGGGCCCGCCTAACGGTGACGCCGACGGCTGGGCGCGCTCACCACCCGCCAGGCATTCGTGAGGACGCGTTCGAGGAGCGCGGGATCGACCGCGGCAAGCCGGACGAGCACGGCCGCGTATCCGTCGTAGTGCGGCTCGGTGAAGAACGCGGCGTCGTCGAGGGCGATGAGGGCGTGCTTCTCGTCCTCGCTCGCGACCCGAACGACGAGCACGTCGCGGTTCGGAACCCGAGCGCGACGTGGGTCCACCCGCTCCAGCCACGGCCAGCAGAGGAGCTTGCCCGCGACCCGGAAGCGGCTGTCCGCGTCCTCGCTCACGCCGTCGAGGCCGAGCACGATCCGCCGGACCGAGTCGAGGGTCGCCACCTTCGGAGCATAGGCCCGCGGCATTGGGCCCCTTCCGCGTGTCACCGCGCCGAAAGAGGCCAGATCCCGTTCCGGTCGTCGTGGGACAGGAGACCGGCGCGTGCTTCACGTACACGACATGGCGATGAACGTACGGCGGTTCGGATCAGAACCGACGGGTTGCCTGTTCTGGCGCGCTCGTTCATCTCGAGGCTGTGCTTCGGGTGCACAGCCGCCCGGACGCAGCCACTGACGGGAATGGGTTGCGCCTGGGTGGGACCATCGTCCCGCGGCGACCCGGTACGGACGGTGCCTTCGGCGTGCGGAGCGGAGCAGTCATCATCAGTCCCGTGGATCGGGGGCACCGCGGCGCGTCCTGCAAAGACCGCCGCTCGCAGCCTCGGCGCCGACTCGCCGTCGACGTTCGAGCGTGCCTGCCTTTGAGCGAGGGCTCGACGTGCGATTCCTGACCGGGACGCGGCTCGTCGACGAGGAGCGACTCCTTTGGTCGCGTGACGTCCGGTTCGTCAACCGCCTCGCGCGAACCGTCGCCGCCGGCCGGGTCCTCGAGCTCGAGGCCGGCTCGTGCCTGATCGCGCCCGCGTCACGGCTGACCGACGAGGTCATTGCCGGAGTCGCCCGGGCCGGCCACGATCCCGAATACGGCCTCGTGACGGTCGACCGGACGCTGCCGGAGCACGAGCGCTACCTCGTCGCGTTCTCGACGGCCGTCCAGGTCTCCGGCATCGCCGAGCGGATCGGGATGTCGCAGTCGACCGCCCTGGCCCAGACGAAGACGCTCGACTACTTCTTCAGCCTCAAGAACCTCCACGACGTCTACTTCCAGCCGATCGTCGAGCTCGAGACGGGCGAGCTGCACGAGTACGAGTGCCTCTTTCGGCCGGTCATGCCGATGCTCCCCCAGTCGATCACCGCGATCGTCCACGCCGGGATCGACACGGACCGGTCGGTCGAGCTCGATGCCTTCATCGTCCAGCGGATCCTGTGGCGGATCGCCGAGCTGACGCCACCGGGCGAGCCGATCCCGGCCCGCTACGCCATCAACGTCACGCCGACGAGCCTGCTCGCCGCGGCCTTCGAGCCGGCCGCGCTGGCCGCGGTCACCCACGAGGCCGGGCTCTCGCCGCGGCAGATCACCGTCGAGTGCACGGAGCAGCAGGCCGTCGGTGACCAGGAGGAGCTGGTCCGACGGGTGAAGGCGTTGCGACGCCTCGGCTTCGGGTTCGCCGTCGA
>DASXWX010000087.1:0-1776 GCA_036503395.1 Candidatus Limnocylindrales bacterium | reverse complement strand
CGCACGGCCGCCGAAGCGGCTGCCGTCGAGGCGAGCCGGCAGGCCGCGCCGGCATGACCGTGCTCGACCGACCGGCGGAGCGGGCGACGCGGAGGGCGGGGGCGCGCGAGCGTCCGCGGGCGGGCGTCGTCGGCGAGATCGCGGCCCGGCGGCGGGCCGACATCGAGCGGGAGCTCGCCGACGTGACGCTCGGCGACCTTCGACGGCAGGCCCGCCGCGCGACCGACCCGCGACCCTTCGCGGACGTGCTCGCCGCGCCCGGCCTCCACCTGATCGCGGAGGTGAAGCGCGCGTCGCCGTCGGCCGGCGCCATCGCGCCGATCGAGGACCCGGCCGTCCGTGCGCGCGCGTACGCTGCGGGTGAGGCCAGCGCGATCTCCGTCCTCTGCGAGCCGCACTGGTTCGGTGCCCGTCCGGAGGACCTCGAGGCGGTCCGGGCGGCCGTGTCGGTCCCGGTTCTCGCCAAGGAGTTCGTCGTCGACCGGCGCCAGCTGCCGCTGCTTCGTGCCCGCGGCGCCGACGCGGTCCTCCTCCTCGCCGTCCTCCATCCGCGACGCCGCCTTGCGGCGCTCGTCGCGGAGGCGCTCGACCTCGGGCTGGAGCCGCTCGTGGAGGCGCACGACGAACGCGAGCTCGACGCCGCGCTCGCGACCGCGGCGCGCGTGGCCGGGGTCAACAACCGGGACCTCCGGACGCTCGAGGTCGACCTCGGGCGAGCCGCGGCGCTCCGCGCGTCGATCCCCGAGGACCGGATCGCGATCGCCGAGTCCGGTGTCCGCGACGAAACCACCCTTCGTACCTGGCGGGCGATCGGCTACGACGCCGCGCTCGTCGGGGAGACGCTCGTCCGCTCGGCGGATCCGACCGCAGCCGCTCGGGCGATGGTCGCTGCCGGCCGGCAGCCTTCCGACCCGGCCAACCGCGGCGCTCGGCCGTTCGTGAAGATCTGCGGCGTCACCGACGAGGCCGGGGCGCTCGCCGCCGTTCGGAGCGGGGCCGACGCGATCGGGCTCAACCTCGTCCCGGGGACGCCACGGGAGCTGTCAATCGGGGAGGCCACCACGCTCGCGCGCCTCGTCCGTGCGGCCGCCCGCCCCGAGGCACGCCCGCGCATCGTCCTCGTCACCGTCGATCGAACGGTCGAGGAGCTCCGGGCGGTCGTCGCGGAGGTCGGCGCCGACGCCGTCCAGCTCTCCGGCGACGAGCCACGGTCCCTCGTCGAGGCACTGGTTCGGGCCGGCGTCGAGGCCTGGAAGGTCGTTCACGTCGGACCGAGCGATCGCGCTGAGGCCGTCATCGCCACGGCGCACGGGTATCGCCACGCGGGCGCCGTGCGAGTCCTCCTCGACGCGACCGGCGGGCCGTTCCCGGGTGGGACCGGCCGGCGCCTCCCCGGCGAGCTCGTCGCGGCCGTCGCCCGCGAGGTCCCGATCATCCTCGCCGGTGGTCTCGACCCGGCGTTGGTCGGCCCGGCGGCTCGGTCGGCCGCCGTCGTCGGCGTCGACGTCGCCTCCGGCGTCGAGCGGCCTCCGTTGCCGGGCGAGCGCCGTCGGAAGGACCCGCTGCGGGTCGCGCTGTTCGCGAAACGGGCCTGCGCCGCCCGGGTCGACCGGCCGATCCTGGCGGCCCGACCCACGCCCGTTCACCGCGGCCTCCTCGAGGCCGACGCAGCCGGCCGCTGGGGCGTCGAGCGCGACTTCGGCGGCCGCTACGTCCCCGAGACGCTCGTCGCCGCGCTCGCGGATCTCGAATCGGCCTGGGCGCGCATTCGCCGGG
>DASXWX010000086.1:0-7577 GCA_036503395.1 Candidatus Limnocylindrales bacterium | reverse complement strand
GGACGGCCGCTCGACGACCAGCGTCGAGTCCTCCTGCCGGCCGGAGATGTCCGGGTGGAGCTCGCGCGAAAGCTCACCCTTGGGGCCCTTGACGGTGACCCGGCGGCCATCGATCGCGACGTCGACGCCGCTCGGAACCTGGATCGGGAGACGACCGATTCTCGACATGTCGGGCTACCAGACGTAGGCCAGGACTTCGCCGCCGAGCTGGGCCCTGCGGGCCTGCGCGCCGGTCATGATCCCCTGGCTCGTTGAGACGATGACGATGCCGAGCCCGCCCAGGACGCGCGGGATGTCGGTCTTGCGGGCGTAGACGCGGAGGCCCGGCTTGCTGATCCGCTTGAGCCCTGACACCACGGGCGCCTTGCCGTCGACGTACTTGAGGGTGAGGCGCAGCACGCTACGCGTGCCGTCGCGCTCCTCGGCGACGTCGGCGATGAAGCCCTCCTCCTTGAGGATGCGGGCGATCTCTCGCTTCGTCCGGGAGGCGGGCAGCAGCACCTCGGTGTGGCGCGCGCGGCTCGCGTTGCGGATCCGCGTCAGCATGTCGGCAATCGGGTCGGAAATCTGCATCGGGCTTACCAGCTGGACTTCGTGACGCCCGGGAGATGACCCTGGAGGGCTCGCTCCCGGAAGCAGATTCGGCAGAGGCCGAAGCGGCGCATGAACGCGCGCGGCCGGCCACAGACGGTGCAGCGGTGATAGGCGCGGGCACTGAACTTCGGCGTCCGCTTCGACTTCGCGATCAACGACTTCTTGGCCATCGGTTCCTCCCCCTACGACGCGAACGGCATGCCGAGGAGCTCGAGCAGGCGCTTCGATTCCTCGTCGGTCCGGGCCGTCGTGACGATGCTGATCTCCAGCCCCCGGAGGCGGTCCACCTTGTCGTAGTCGATCTCGGGAAACGCGAGCTGCTCGCGAAGCCCGAGCGAGTAGTTGCCGCGGCCGTCGAACGAGCGGCCGGGCACCCCCCGGAAGTCGCGGATCCGGGGCAACGCCAGCGTCGTGAGGCGCTCGAGGAAGTCCCACATCCGTTCGCCGCGGAGGGTCACCTTCGCGCCGATCGAGTTGCCCGTCCGGAGGCGGAACTGGGCGATCGACTTCTTGGCCTTGGTCACGATCGGCCGCTGGCCGGTGATGAGGGCGAGGTCACCGACCGCGGCGTCGAGCGCCTTCGCGTTCTGGAGGGCCTCGCCGAGCCCGATGTTGACCACGATCTTCGAGAGCCGCGGGACCTGCATCGGGTTGCCGTAGCCGAACTGCTTCGTGAGCGCCGGGACGACCTCCGCCCCGTACCGCTCCCGGAGACGACCGCTCACGAGGTCACCTCGAGCTGCTCGCCGCAGTGGCGGCAGACCCGAACCCGGCGGCCGTTCTCGAGCTCGCGATGGGCGACCCGCGTCGGCTCGCCGCAGTGGCTGCAGACGAGCATCACCCGGCTCATCGGCAGCGGCTGGGGCACGTCGAGGATCCCGCCCGGCTGGATCTGCGGCATCGGGCTGGTCTGGCTCGACGTCTGGCGGGGTTTCGTGTGGCGCTTGGCGAGATTGAGGCCCTCGACCACGACGTAGTCGCCGCCACGTGGGCTGTAGCGCCGGTAGACGCTCCGGGTCGCGGATCGCGCCGGCGCGCGGCGCACGACGCGCTCGACGGTGCCGCGCTTGCCGGCGTCCTTGCCGGCGAGCACGACCACGGTGTCGCCCTTGCGAATCTCGGGGACCCTGGTTCGGGGACGGCTCGGGGCCGGGGCGGCCATCACAGCACCTCCGGCGCGAGCGAGACGATCTTCATGTAGTTCCTGTCGCGGAGCTCCCGCGCGACCGGACCGAAGATCCGGGTCCCGCGCGGGTTGCCCTGGTTGTTGATGAGCACGGCCGCGTTCTCGTCGAAGCGGATGTAGCTGCCGTCGGGTCGGCCGAACTCCTTGGCCGTCCGGACGACGACCGCCCGAACGACGTCGCCCTTCTTGACGGGTGCGTTCGGGATCGCCGTCTTGACGGCCGCGACGATCACGTCGCCCACCTCGGCCGTCGTCTTGCGACTGCGGCCCATGATCCGGATGCACTCGATCGTGCGGGCGCCGGTGTTGTCGGCGACGCGGAGGCGGGACTGGGTCTGGATCAACGCTCACCCCCTTCGGGGGCTCGCGACGCGTCGTCGTCCGTCGGCGGTGCGTCGGCGCGGTCCTCCTCGGCGCGTTCGCGGTCGAGATCGCCGGCCGCGGCGTCGAACGCGTCGTCGGCGGTCGCCGACGTGCGACCGCGCCCCGGGTGCGAGGCAGCGTGGATCGCGGCCTGGGTCTCGGCCTCCTCGCCGACGACCTCCGGCGTGCCGCCATGGTCGCTCGCGCGCATGACGACCTCGGTCAGCCGCCAGCGTTTCGTGGCCGACATCGGCCGCGACTCCTCGATGAGGACCGTGTCGCCGATGTGGGCCTCGTTGGCCTCGTCGTGGGCCTTGAACTTCGTCGTCAGGCGGACGACGCGCTTGTAGAGCGGGTGCCGCGCCAGCCGCTCGACGGACACGACGATCGTCTTGTCCATGCGGTCGCTAACCACGCGCCCGACCTTCGTCTTCCGCTTGCCCTGCACTCGTGTCTCTCCGTTCATCGCGTCGTCCCGATCAGGCCGTCCGCTCGGCCGGCTGCTGGCCGGCCGCGGAGCGGCGCTCCCGCTGGACGGTCAGGATCCGGGCGATCGTCCGTCGCGTCTGGGGGATGCTGCTGTAGTCCTTGAGCTGGCGCGTCGAGAGCGCGAAACGGGCGCCCCAGAGCTCCTGCTTCGCGTCGCGCAGCGCGGCGTCGAGCTCGGCGTCGGACAGCGCGCGGACCTTATCGATGTCCATCCGTGACCTCCGTCATGCCCTCGCGCGTGACGACCCGGGTCTGGACGGGCAGCTTGTGGGCGGCGAGGCGCATCGCCTCGCGGGCCGAGGCGTCGTCGACGCCGGCCATCTCGAACAGGATCCGCCCCGGCTTGACGACGGCGACCCAGTGGTCCGGCGCACCCTTGCCCGAGCCCATCCGCGTCTCGGCCGGCTTCTTCGTCGCCGGCTTGTCGGGGAAGATCCGGATCCAGATCTTGCCGCCGCGCTTGACGGATCGGGTCATCGCCCGCCGGGCGGCCTCAATCTGGCGGCTGGTGATCCAGGCCGGCTCGAGCGTCGCGAGGCCGTAGTCGCCGAAGGCCACGAAGTGGCCGCCCTTGGCCTGGCCGGACATCCGGCCGCGCATGATCTTGCGGTGCTTGACGCGACGCGGCATCAGCATGGCTACGCGCCTCCGCCGGCGGTGGCGCCGGCCGCGGCAGCCGCCGGCTCCCGCGGCGCGGTCCGCTCGGGGGCGATGTCGCCGCGGTAGATCCAGACCTTGACCCCGATCCGACCGTAAGTCGTGTGGGCGTGGACCTGGCCGTAGCTGATGTCGGCACGGAGCGTGCCGAGGGGGATGCGACCCTCGCGGTCCCACTCGCGGCGGCCCATCTCGGATCCGCCGAGGCGGCCCGCGACCATCACCCGGACGCCCTTGGCCCCGGCCTTCATCGACCGCTGGATCGCCTGCTTCATCGCCTTCTTGAAGGCGATGCGGCGGCTCAGCTGCTGGCTGATGTTGGTCGCGACGAGGTACGCGTCGAGCTCCGGCTGGCGGATCTCCTTGATCTCGAGCTTGACCTTGCGCTTGCTGAGCGCGCCGATCTCCTTGCGGAGCTGCTCGACGTTGGCACCGCCCTTGCCGATGACGATCCCGGGCTTGGCCGTGTGGACCGTCACCGTGACGTGATTGATGCCGCGCTCGATCTCGGTGTTGCTCACGCTCGCGTTGGCCAGCCGTCGGTCGATCAGCTGGCGGATCGCGAGGTCCTCCCTGAGGAGGTCCGTGTATTCCTTGTCCGCGTACCACTTCGCGGTCCAGGTGCGGGACGTACCCAGCCGGAAGCCGTACGGATGGACCTTGTGTCCCATGTCAGGCCTCCCGGTCCGCGACGGTGATGGTGATGTGGGTCATCGGCTTGTGGATCGGGAAGTACCGACCCTGGGCCCGCGGCCGGCCCCGCTTGATCGTCGGACCCTCGTTGGCGAGAGCCTCGGCGACGAACAGGTCGTCCGCGGACAGGTTGTGGTTGTTCTCGGCGTTGGCGACCGCGCTCTTGAGCACGCGGGCGACGTCGGCCGCCGCATGCTGGGGCATGAAGCGGAGCGCGGCCGCGGCCTCGTCGACCGGCCTGCCCTTGATCGCCTCGGTCACGAGACGGGCCTTGCGGGTCGAGCCGCGGAGGTACCTGGCGGTGGCGGATACGCGCACGTCGACTCCTACCGCGGACCCGTCGCCCGGTCGGTCCGCTTCTCGTGGCCGCGGAACGTTCGGGTCGGCGCGAACTCGCCGAGCCGGTGCCCGACCATGTTCTCGGACACGTAGACCGGGACGTGCTTGTGGCCGTTGTAGACGGCGATCGTGTGGCCGATGAAGTCCGGGAAGATCACGGATGCCCGCGACCAGGTCTTCACGACCCGCTTCTCGCTGCGCTTGTTCATGTCCTGGACGCGGCCGAGGAGCCGCGCCTCGACGAACGGTCCCTTCTTGACCGAACGCGACATCTGCGTGGTCCTCCGTTACTTCCGGTTCCGGCGGCGGACGATCAGCCGGGTCGACGGCTTCGGCCGTCGAGTCCGGTAGCCCATCGCCGGCTTGCCCCACGGGGTCTTGGGCGGCATGCCGGTCGGGCTCTTGCCCTCGCCGCCGCCGTGCGGGTGGTCCCGCGGGGTCATCGCGACGCCCCGGGTTTCCGGCCGCTGGCCCATGTGGCGGGCGCGCCCGGCCTTGCCGAGGCTCTGGTTCTCGTGGTCGAGGTTGCTGACCTGGCCCACCGTCGCCATGCAGCGGATGAGGACTCGCCGCATCTCGCCCGACGGCAGCCGAACCGTGGCGTAGTCGCCCTCCTTGGCGAGGAGCTGGGCCGACGCGCCCGCCGAGCGGACGATCTGGCCGCCACGACCCGGGACCAGCTCGATGTTGTGGATCGTCGTCCCGAGCGGGATCGCCGAGAGCGGCATCGCATTGCCGATCCGGGCTTCGGCGTCGGGGCCGGAGACCACTGTGTCGCCGACCTTGAGCCCGTGGGGCAGGAGCATGTACCGCTTCTCGCCGTCGCGGTAGTTGAGCAGGCCGATCCGGGCCGACCGGTTCGGGTCGTACTCGATCGTCGCGACCCTGGCCGGCACGCCGAACTTGTCCCGCCGGAAGTCGATCCGGCGGTAGTGCTGCTTCTCCCCGCCGCCTCGATGGCGAACGGTGACACGGCCGTTCGCGTTCCGGCCCGAGCCACGCTTCTGGCTCTCGAGCAGGGGCTTGTACGGCTCCTTGGTCGTGATCTCCTCGAACGTCGGCCGGGTCATGAACCGCCGGCCGGGCGAGGTCGCCTTGTAGTCACGCAGCGGCATCTCAGACCCCCTCGAAGAACTCGATCTTCTGGCCCGGGGCGAGCGTGACGACCGCCTTGCGCCAGGGCGTGGTGTGGCCGACGATCCGGCCGCGGCGCGTCCCTCGCCGCTTCTCCTTGGCCTTCGTCGTCAGGACGTTGACCCCGACGACCGTGACGTTCTCCTTCGCGTAGAGCTCCTCCACCGCCGCCTTGATCTGGATCTTGTTCGCGTCGGCGTGGACCTCGAAGGTGTACTTGCCGCGGCCCGACTGATCGATCGACTTCTCGCTGATCACGGGCCGGCGGATGATGTCGGCGGCGGCGAGCGCACTCACGCGTACACCTCCTCGAGTCGGGCGATCGCGGGCTGCTCGATGAGGACCGCGTCGGCGTTGAGGATGTCGACCACGTTGAGCGAGTCGGCCAGGATCACGGTCACCGACGGGAGATTCCGCGCCGAGCGCTCGAGCCCCACGTCGCGACCCGGGGCCACGACGAGGACGCGGCGAGCCTTGCCGTCGCCGACGCCAAGGGCGCCGAGGATGCCGACGAACTCGCGCGTCTTCGGCGCCTCGAAGCCGAACGCATCGATGACCCGCACGGCGTCGTCGCCGAACTTCGCCGTGAGCGCGCCTCGAAGCGCGAGGCGGCGCATCTTGCGGGGCAGCCGCTGCTCGTACGAGCGAGGGTGCGGTCCGAAGACCGTGCCACCGCCGGCGTAATGGGGTGCCCGCCGAGAGCCCTGGAGGGCGCGGCCGGTGCCCTTCTGACGGTACGGCTTGTGGCCGCCGCCGCTGACCTCGCCTCGCGTCTTCGTGTCGTGCGTGCCGGTCCGCCGGGCGGCCAGCTGGGCGGTCACGACCTGGTGGAGGACGGCGGCGTTGACCGGCGCGGCGAACAGGCCGTCGGGCAGGTCGACGCTGCCGACGGAGGCGCCGGTTCGGTCGTAGAGGGTGGTGGAGGGCATGTCAGGCCTTCCTGATGAGCAGGAGCGCGCCACGGCCGCCGGGGAGGGCGCCCTTGACGAGCAGCAGGTTTCGCTCGGCGTCGGTTCGGACGATCCGGAGCTTCTTGATGGTCGTGCGCTCGGCGCCCATGTGACCGGCCATCCGGAGGCCCTTGTAGACACGGCCGGGCGTCGTGCCGGGCCCGATCGAGCCGGGCTTGCGGTAGTTGTCCGAGCCGTGGGTCTTCGGGCCGCGCTTGAAGTGGTGCCGCTTGACGGTGCCCGCGAAGCCCTTGCCCTTCGAGACGCCGGTGACGTCGACGAGCTCGCCGGCGCTGAAGACGTCGGCGACGTTGAGGGTCTGGCCGAGCTCGTAGCCGTCGACCTCGTCGACCCGGAACTCGCGGATCGTGGCGACTCTCGGCAGGTCGCCCGCAAGCTGGCCCGCCTCGGGCTTGCTCAGGCGACGCGACGGCTCGATGCCGACCTGCACCGCGGTGTATCCGTCGCGCTCCGCCGTCCGGAGACGGGTCACGGTGTTCGGCTCGATCGCGACGACGCTGACGGGGATCATCGTCCCGTCCTCGCCGAAGATGGATGTCATCCCGACCTTGCGCCCAAGGAGTCCGATGCTCATGACCGCGACTCCCTGGTCGCGCTTCCAGCCGGTGCAGGGCAAGGCGACGCCGAGCACGTGAGCAAGCGCACTTGGCGGTGCGTGAGCGAGGGAGCGCAGGCGACAACGACGCCATGCGCCGGATGGAAGTGCGACATCACATCTTGATTTCGATGTCCACGCCTGCGGCGAGTGACAGCCGCATGAGGGCATCGATGGTCTTCGAGGACGGCTCGAGGATGTCCACGAGCCGCTTGTGGGTCCGGATCTCGAACTGCTCCCGGCTGTCCTTGTCGATGAAGGGCGACCGGAGGACGGTGAACTTCTCGATCCGTGTGGGCAGCGGAACGGGTCCGACGACGTCCGCGCCGGTGCGCTGCGCCGTCTCGACGATCTGTGCCGCCGACTGATCGAGCAGTCGGTGGTCGTAGGCCTTGAGGCGGATCCTGATCCGCTGCTTTGCCATCGGTTACTCGGTGATGCTCGTGATCGCGCCGGCACCGACGGTCCGGCCACCCTCGCGGATGGCGAAGCGCTGGCCGGTCTCGAGGGCGATCGGGGTGATGAGCTCGACCTTCATCTCGACGTTGTCGCCGGG
>DASXWX010000085.1:0-2276 GCA_036503395.1 Candidatus Limnocylindrales bacterium | reverse complement strand
CGCCGCCTCGACGAGCCGGCGGTCGCGCCGCTCCTCGCGGCCGTCGGTTCGAGCCTCGATTCGTTCGTCGAGATGGGCCTCGGCTATCTCAGCCTCGACCGGCCGTCGGGTACGCTCTCCGGTGGCGAGGCGCAGCGGACGCGGATGGTCCGCAACCTCGGTTCGGCGCTGGCCGACGTCACGTACGTCTTCGACGAGCCCACGATCGGGCTCCACGCGCACGACGTGGAACGGATGAACCGGCTCCTGTGGCGGCTCCGCGACAAGGGCAACACGGTCCTCGTCGTCGAGCACGACCCCGAGGTCATGCGGATCGCCGACCACGTCGTCGACATGGGACCCGGGGCCGGCCCCCACGGTGGAACGATCGTCTACGCGGGCACGGTCGAGGGGCTGGCGAGGTCCGACACTGCGACCGGTCGACACCTCGACGTCCGCCAGGAGCTCAAGACCGATCCCCGGCAACCGAAGGGCTCGATTCCGATCCGGAATGCGACGCTCCACAACCTGAAGGACGTCTCGGTCGACGTGCCGCTCGGGGTCCTCGTCGCGGTCACCGGGGTCGCGGGTTCGGGCAAGAGCTCCCTCATCCACGGCTGCCTCCCACGCACGGATCCGTCGGTCACGGTGATCGATCAATCCGCGATCCGCGGCTCGCGCCGCTCGAACCCGGCCACGTACACCGGCATCCTGGACCCGATCCGGACCGCGTTCGCCAGGGCGAACGGCGTCAAGCCCGCGCTCTTCAGTGCGAACTCGGAGGGCGCCTGCCCGGCCTGCAACGGCCTCGGGATGATCTACACCGACCTCGGCTTCATGGCCACGGTTGCGACCGTTTGCGAGGTCTGCGAGGGCCGCCGGTACACCGACGAGGTCCTCGACCATCGGCTCCGCGGACGCAACATCGTCGAGGTCCTCGCGATGTCGGTCGAGGAGGCGGCTGCGTTCTTCACCGAGCGCCCGGTCCGGGTCATGCTCGAGCGGTTGGCCGACGTCGGCCTCGGCTATCTCTCGCTCGGCCAGACCCTCGACACGCTCTCGGGCGGCGAGCGCCAGCGGCTCAAGCTCGCCATCGAGATGTCGGGCGAGACCGAGGTCTACGTCCTCGACGAGCCGACGACCGGGCTCCACATGCAGGACGTCGAGAATCTGGTTGGGCTCCTCGAACGGCTCGTCGACGCGGGCCGCACGGTCGTCGTCATCGAGCACAACCTCGACGTGGTCGCGCGGGCCGACTGGATCATCGACCTGGGGCCGGGTGGCGGCCACGATGGCGGCCGAGTGATCTTCGAGGGACCGCCGGCCCAGCTCGTCCGAGCCGAGGGCTCGCTCACCGCGGAGTACCTCCGGCGACGGGTCGACTACGCCGCGGTCGCGTGATCCGGTCGCCGGGAGCGACGCCGCCGCTGGCTATCATCGCCCGGTGGCTGCCCTCTCCCGTTCCGACGTCGAGCACGTCGCCGACCTCGCTCGTCTCGGGCTGACCGCGGACGAGCTCGCGCGACTCGAGGGCGACCTCAACCACATCGTCGAGCAGTACGCGATCCTGGCTCGCCTCGACACCGACGCGATCCCGCCGACGGCGCAGACGATCGAGCTCGAAAACATCCTCCGCGACGACGTGACGCGAGCCTCGCTCAGCCAGGCCGAAGCGATCGGCAACGCCGCGGAGCATGACGACGGATACGTCGTGGTGCCGGCGATCCTGAGCGAGGAGGCAGGGTGACGCCGCCTTCCGGCGACTGGCCGCTCGCGTTCGCTCACGAGATGGCGGCAGCGCTTCGGGCCGGCGAGGTCTCGGCCCGGCTGCTGGCGGCCGCGCACCTCGAGCGGGCCGAGGCCGGCAACCGGGGCCTCAACGCGTGGCTGTCGATCGACCGGGATCGCGCGCTTCGCGAGGCCGACGAAGCGGATGCACGGCTGACCTCCGCTCGCCGCTACGGCGACGAGGCGATGCTCGCCGCGCTCCATCCGCTGCTCGGGATCCCGGTCGCGCTCAAGGACCTCATCTCCGTCCGCGGCGGCCAGGCGACCGCCGGATCGCGGATCCTCGAGGGCTATCTCGCGCCCTATGACGCCCACATCGTGGAGCGGCTGCGTGCGGCGGGTGCCGTGATCCTCGGCAAGACGAACATGGACGAGTTCGCGATGGGCAGCTCGAACGAGTGGAGCGCCTTCGGGCCGGTGGCGAACCCGTGGGACCTCGACCGCGTCCCCGGGGGCAGCAGCGGCGGGTCGGCCGCGTCCGTCGCGGCGCGTCATGTGCCGCTCGGCCT
>DASXWX010000084.1:0-17364 GCA_036503395.1 Candidatus Limnocylindrales bacterium | reverse complement strand
GAAGCCCATGCCGAGGCCCGTGATCGCCGCGCCGACGATGACGACCGCGAGACCCTCGAATCCCCCGATCTGGGTCAGGATGGCGGTCCCGACGACGAGTGCGAGCGCTCCGGAGACGACGACCCGTCGCGCCCCGAACCGGATGAGCGCGCGGCCGCCGACGACGGACCCGATCGGCCAGCCGATCGACATCGCCGCAACCGCCGCGCCAGCGTCGACCGGGCTCCCGCCGTGCACGCCCTGGATCATCGGCGGGACGTACGTCGTGACGCCGAACATGATCACGCCGCCGAGGACCGAGATCGCCAGCCCGGCACCGATCAACGGATCCCGGACGAGGTCGAGGTCCACCAGCGGCTCGGCTGCCCGCAGCTCGGTCCGGACGAAGAGCGCCAGCAGGACGGCCGCCAGGACGAGGAGACCGATCACGAGCGGCGACGTCCAGCCGAAGGACGGCCCGGCTTCGGATACGGCGACGAGGAGGGCGACGATCCCGAGCGTCAGCAGGATGCCGCCCGGCCAGTCGAGCCGGTGCGGCCGCCGCTCGAATCGCTCGTGGAAGACGCGCCAGATGATGAACCCGGCGACGATCCCGACCGGGATGTTGATCTCGAACACCCACGGCCACCCCACGGTCGTGGTCAGGACGCCTCCGAGCGCCGGCCCGACGATCGCGGCGACGCCCCAGACACCGCTGAAGAGGCCCTGCATCTTCGCCCGCTGGCGGGGCTCGAAGATGTCGCCCGCGATTGTGAACGCGATCGGCTGCATCGCGCCGGCCCCGAGGCCCTGCACCGTCCGGAATGCGATGAGCTCGGCCATCGAGCCACTCAGCCCGCAGAGGGCGGACGCGCCGACGAACAGCGCCAGGCCGAACATGAAGATCGGTTTGCGGCCGACCATGTCGGCGAGCTTTGCGTAGAAGGGGACGGTGGTCGTCGAGGCGAGGAGATAGGCCGAGAAGACCCAGCTGTACTGCGACAGGCCGCCGAGCTCGGCGATGATCGTCGGCATCGCCGTCCCGACGACCGTGAAGTCGAGTGCGGCGACCGCGATCGCCGACATGATCCCGGCGGTCACCAGCAGCTGGTCGCGGGTGAGCGGCGGGATCGGGTCCGAGGCGGCGTCTGCGGGGCGTGACGCGGGGGCGGTCATCCGGCCGATGCTACCGGCGGGCTCGCCGGCAGGCCGTCGATGCTCGCGGGCTCACCTCAGGGCGACCTGGGCGATCGTCCACGACCCGAGCACGACCATCGCGACGCTCAGCAGGACGAGCAGCGGCACCAGGACGCGGCGGAACGACGGCCGCCCGTAGTCGCCGATCACGGCCCGGAGGCCCACCGCACCGTGGAGGACGGCCGCCGCCAGCATGAGCCAGTCCCAGCCGACGACCAGGGCCGACGCCCAACGGCCGGCGACGTAGGCCGAACCGGTGTCGGCGACGTCCGTGAGGATGTGGGTCAGGGCGAAGTGGCCGAGCACGAGGACCGTCAGCAGCAGCCCCGTCAGCCGAACGAGGAGCCAGGCGAACAGGCCCCGACGGGCCACGCGGCGGTGCGGCGTCTCGAGGGTGGTCGCGGTCACCGGACGATCGGCATGAGGATGACGACGCTCCCAGCCAGCCAGAGCACGACGGTCACGACGGCCGTCAGCTGCAGAAGCCGGTAGGCGGCCAGGGGCCGCACGTCGACGAGGTCGACCGCGAGCAGCCGCAGCCCGTTGAAGGCGTGGAAGAGGATCGCCAGCAGGAGGCCCGACTCGAACACCCGCAGCGGCGGGCTGCCGTAGAGCGCGTGGACGTCGTCGTAGAGCGCGGGTGAAACCGCGTAGAGCGCGACGTCGCCGAGGTGGAGGACGAGGAAGGCGAAGATCGCGACGCCACCGATGCGGTGGGCGTAGAACGCCCAGCGTCCCGCCTCGAGGCGATCGGCCGGCGCGCGGCCGAGACGGCGGACGACCTCGGTCAGGACCGCCGAGTCACCCACGTTCCGGCTGGCCGAGACCACGACCAGCAGCCCGAACGCCACGACCGCGACGAGCACGACGGCGAAGCCGGCGAGGAAGGCCAGCTGCGGGACGCTCATGCGACTGCCACGGGCGCGTCCGGCCGGAGGCGCGGGAACTCGACCGGACGACGGTCGACGCCGTGGCTCCCCTGCCCGCCCCGGACGACGACCGTCCGAAGCCACGCGGCGTCGTCGCGGACCGGAAAATCGGTCCGGACCTGCATGCCCCGCGTCTCCTCGCGCGCGGCGGCCGACACCACGACGAGCTCGGCCGCGAGCAGCGCGTTCCCGAGGTCGAGCGCCTCCTGCCAGCTCGGGTTCGCGGCCGACCCGCCCGCGACGGCGACGGCGGCCGACTCGGCTCGCAGCCGCGCGATCCCTTCCGCGGCCTCGGCGAGGCCCGACGCGTCGCGGGCCAGCCCGACGCGCCACCACATGATCTCGCGGAGCTCCTCCCACAGCCGCCAGGCCGCCGGCCCGGCGTCGCGCGCCAGCGGCTCGTACGCCGTCCGCAGCACGTCTGTTGCACGAGCAGATACGCCGCCGTCGCCTGTCGACACTCCGGCGCCCGAGGCGTACACCGCCGCGCGCCGGCCGGCGAGGAGGCCGAACGCCGTCGACTCCGCGATCCCGTTGCCACCCTGCCAGGTCGCGCCGTGGACCCCACCGGCGTCCTCGCCGGCGACGAACAGTCCCTCGATCGCGGTGGCGCCGTCGCGTCCCACGTCCACGCCGCCGATCTGGATGTGGGCCGCGGGCGCGATCTCGACGGGCTCGCGGACCAGGTCGCGGCCGGCCCGGCGGGCGCGGCTGACGAGGTCGGCGAAGGTGCCCTCGACGACGTCGGGGCCGAGGTGGCGGACGTCGATGAGCACGCCGTGATTCGCAGTCCCGCGGCCGGCCAGGATCTCCGCGTACGATGCCTTCGCGACGACGTCGCGGGTCGAACGCTCCATCCGTTCGGGGTCGTAGCGCTCCATGAACCGCTCGCCCGCGCCGTTGAGGAGGTGCCCGCCCGCGGCGCGCAGGGCCTCCTCGAGGAGGACGCCGGTGACCCGCGAGCCCGGCGCGACCAGGCCGACCGAGAGGAACTGCACGAACTCCATGTCGCGCACCGCGAGGCCGGCCCGATACGCCAGCGCGATCCCGTCGCCGGTCTTCTCGCGCGCGCCGTCGGCGATCCGGTAGAGCGCCGCCACCCCGCCGCCCGCCGCGAGAACGACGGCGCGGGCCCGGAGGACCAGGCCGACGCCGCGCCGGATGTCCAGCGCGACGACCCCCTGGACGTCGCCCCGGTCCCCGACGACGAGGTCGAGCGCCCGGACGTCGATGAGCTCGCGCCAGCCGAGGCGCGCGCCGTGCTCACGGAGCCGGGTCACGATCTCGAGCCCGGTCAGGTGGCCGCGGTGGACCTTCCGCCGGCGCGACTGGCCCGGGAACGGGGCGAGCTCGAGCCGTCCGTCGGCGTCACGGTCGAAGAAGCAGCCGGCCTCCGACTCGAGGAGCCGGATCACCTCGGGCGCCGTCTCGGCGAGCTGCCAGGCCAGCTCCTGGTTCGACAGGAACTCCCCGGCCCGGACGAGGTCCTCGAAATGACGCTCGGGCGAGTCGTCGGCACCGAGGGCCGCGTTCATGCCCTGGGCCATGATCGAGCAGCCCGAGCGGCCGATGAGGCCCTTGCTCACGATCGCGACCGAACATCCCGGCTCGGCGACACGGGCTGCCCAGGCGGCCATGAGCCCCGCGCCGCCGCTGCCGATCACGAGCACGTCGACGTCGACCACCTCGGGCTCGGGCACGGGCAGGCTCGGCGCGCGCGTCACGTGTGGCCGGCGACGCGCCAGCGGCGAAGACGTCGGATCGCGCCCGCGGGGTCGAGACCCTTCGGGCATACGACCGTGCATGCCCCGATCGAATGGCAGTCGTCGATGCCGCCCGGACCGAACGCGCTCAGGGCGTGGCTGTCGCTCTCGTCACGGCCGTCGCCGACGAGCGTCATCGCGCGGTTGAGCGCCGCCGGCCCGAGGAACCGGCGGCCGTCGCCGGCGACCCCGCAGGCGGAGAAGCAGGCGCCACAGGAGATGCAGTCGAGGGTCGGGTCGATCGCGCGGCGCTCGGAGGAATCCGGGCTGACGATCGCGAAGCTCCCCGGCCCCGCCTCGGCGCCCGCCTCGAACGGCTCGACGGCCGCCCAGCGCTCGAGGAACGGCCGCATGTCGACGATCAGGTCCCGCACGACCGGCAGCCCGGCGAGCGGCTCGATGCGGACGCGGCGGACGGTCGCGGGCACGATCGCCTGGCAGGCGAGGACCGGCAGGCCGTCGACCCGGACGGTGCAGGTCCCACACATCGCGACCCGGCACGAGTAGCGAAACCCGAGCGTCGGGTCGAGCTCGCGCTGGATCGCGACGAGGAGATCGAGGACGACGTTCGCGCCGCGGCGCGCGACCGAGAACGTCCGCGCCGACTTCGGGTCGGAGCGCGCAACCGTCACCTCGATCGAGCCCGAGGGCGACGGGGCGTCCGGGGCCGGCGGCATCGGGACGGGCGGCAGCGGCCGCGTGCCGGCCGGCGTCTCGGGCGTGACCGGCTCGGTCACCGCGGTCGCGCCCGGCGGCTGCTCAGCCGATCCATGCCGGCGCCTCGAGCCGCGCCTTGAGGCGACCGAGGAACCGCGCCCCGACGGCGCCGTCGACGACACGATGGTCGGCGCTGAGCGTCATCGTGGCGATCGACCGGACGACCACCGCGCCATCCACGATCCGTGGCCGCTCCTCGCTGCGCCCGATCGCGAGGATCGCGACCTGGGGCGGGTTGATGATCGCGGCGAAGTTCGTGACCGGAAACATCCCGAGGTTCGTGAGGGTGAAGGTGGCGTCGGTCATCTCGCGCGAGCGGAGGCGGCCGGCGCGAGCTCGCGCGCTCAGGTCCCGGAGAGCGGCCGCGATGCCCGCGACGTCGAGTGTGCCGCTCCCGACGAGCGCCGGCGCGATGAGGCCGTCGTCGAGCGCGATCGCCACCCCGATCGTGGGCTCGTCGATCAGCTCCGGACCGCCGTCTGTCCACCACGCGTTGAGCGTCGGCTCCTCGGGGAGGGTGAGCGCGAGCGCCCGCACGAGCGCGGCCGTGAGCGTGATCCGCTCCTCGCGCGGCCGGCCCTCGTTGAGGCGGTCGAGCGCGGCCTGCGCGGGGTCCAGCTCGACGTCGGTCGAGAGGTAGATGTGGGGCGCCTGCTGCTTGCTCTGGCTCATCCGGCGCGCGATGGCGGCCCGCATCGGCGAGAGTGGCTGTAGGCGCCGCCCCGGCTCGGCGGCCGTCCGCGGTTCGTCGGCCATGCGCTACGACCCGTCCTCGAGCCAGCCGATGACGTCGCCGATCGGGACCTCGGCCCCTGCGGGATGGACGATCTCGACGAGCGTTCCGGAGTCGAGCGCCTCGAGCTCGACGGTCGCCTTCTCCGTCTCGATCTCCGCGACCACGTCGCCCTTGGTCACGGTGTCGCCGACCTGCTTCGTCCAGGCCGCGATCTTGCCGGTGTCCATGTCGTAGCCGAGCTGCGCCAGCTCGATCGGAATGCGCATCGCCACCTCCCTCGCGTTCCGGTCAGGCGACCTGGAGCACGACCTTGCCGCGGTTGCGCCGCTCGACGAGCAGCCGGTATGCGTCGGCCGCGCGTTCGAGCGGGAGCACCGCGTGGATGTTGGGGCGGATCCCGCCGTCGGCGACGAGCGCGAACGCATCGCGGAACGACGCGAGGCTCGAGCCCGAGCTGCCGATGAGGCTGATCCGGTTCCGGTAGAGCCAGTTGAGGTCGAGCGTGACGTCCGGCGCGGCATGGCTGCCGCAGACGACCGCCCGGGCACGGCGGCCGAGCGAACGGATCGCCTCGGCGAAGACGGCCGGCTCGCCGACGCTCTCGATGTGGACGGCGACGCCGTCGGGGCGCGCGAGCTCGCGCACGTGCGCCGCGAAGGCCGGCTCCGCGGACGTGTCCACGACCGCCTCCACGGGCAGGGATCGTGCCCACTCGACGGTCGCCGGCGACCCCGCGAGCGCGATCACGCGTGCGCCGAGCAGGCAGGCGACCTGCGCCGCCGCCGACCCGATCGAACCGCCGGCGCCGCTGACCAGCACGACGTCCCCCTGACGAACGCCCGCTCGCTCGCGGAGCATGAGCAGCGCCACGGGGGCGGCATGCGCGAGGGCCGTCGCTGCCGCGAAGTCGAGACCGTCGGGGATTCGCGCCAGGTTCTGCCGCGGGATCGCGATCAGCTCCGCGAAGCCGCCCTGGCGGTCGACGCCGATGTTCACAAGTTGGGCGCAGGCATCATCGTCCCCGGCCCGACAGAAGCGACACGTACCGCAGGCGATGCTCGGCTTGGCGACGACCCGGTCGCCGGGCCGAAGGTCGGTCACCTCGTCTCCGGTCGCGACGACCTCGCCGGCCGGGTCGAGCCCCAGGACCTGGGGCAGCGTCACCCGGAGGCCGATGCCGCGGTGGCGCATGACGTCGAGGTCCATCCGGTTCGCGCCGACCGTCCGTACCCGGACGAGAACCTCGTCGGGCCCGGGCGTCGGGGCCGGCAGGTCGACGAACGAAAGATGTTCGGGGCCGCCGAAGTCGGTGAGCGCGAGCGCGCGCACGGCGAACGCGGGCCTCAGGCGACGGGACGGGCGGCGTCGACGACCGAACGAACCGCCGCCACGATCTTGTCCTCGTTCGGCTCGACCGCAGCCTCGAGCGGCGGGCTGAACGGGATCGGCACGTCCTCGGTCACGACGCGGCGGATCGGCGCCCGCAGCTCGTCGAAGGCTTCCTCGGCGACCGTCGCCGCGATCTCGGCCCCGACGCCGCAGCTCCGGTGGCACTCGTCGACGACGACGAGCCGATGCGTCCGGCCGACCGATTCGAGGATCGCGGCGCGATCGAGCGGGACGAGCGTTCGCGGGTCGACGACCTCGACGTCGATGCCGTCCGCCGCCAGCCGCTCCGCCGCAGCGAGCGCGCGCTGGACCATGAGCGAGGTCGCGACGATCGTCACGTCGCGCCCGTGGCGCTTGACGTCGGCCACGCCGAGCGGAATCGTCTCGGGCTCGTCGGGCAGGTCGCCCGTGACGTCGAACAGTCGGACGTGGTCGGCCCAGACGACCGGGTCGTCGGACTCGACCGCGGCCCGGATCAGGCCGCGGACGTCGCGCGGCGACGACGGGGTCACGATCTGGAGCCCGGGCGTGTTCATGAGCATCGCCTGCGGGCTGTGCGAGTGCTGGTCGGCGCCGCCTCCACGGATGCCGTGGTTCACGTGGATCACGAGCGGGACGGACGTCTGTCCGCCGGTCATGTAGCGGACGTTCGCGGCCTCGTTCACGACCTGGCTGAAGGCCTGGAAGATGAAGGACGCGGTCGCGACGTCGACGATCGGCCGCAGCCCGCTGATCGCGGCGCCGATCCCCGTCCCGACGTAGCCGACCTCGGCGATCGGCGGATCCCAGACGCGGTCCGGAAACGACTCCCGCAGCGCGACCGTGTGCGATCGATGCCTGGTGAGCCCGAAGAAGTACTGGCCCATGAGCACGACGCGCTCGTCCTCGCCGAGCACCTCGCGCAGCCCGCGGGCCATGCCCTCGGCGTATGTCGCCTCCATGGTCAGGCGCCGATCCCCTGCGGCCCGACGGCGGCGTTGAGCCGCGGGTCGCCGAAGACGTCGTCGAAGGCCTCCTCGGGCGCCGGGTACGGGCTCTCGAGCGCGAACGCGACGGCGGCCTCCATCTCGCGCACGGCGGCCTCGTCCGCGGCCACGACCTCGTCGTTCGGCACGCCCGCAGCCACGAGCTCGCGGACATAGCGCAGGAGCGCGTCCTGGCCGCCGAACCAGGCCCGATGGGCATCGGGGATCGCGGCGTCGTCCCAGGCGAAACGGACGTCGGTTCGTCCGGTCACCAGCTGCGGCCAGAGGGGTCGGCTGCCGGGCCAGCGGACGGTCTGTGTCTCGATGAAGGTCGCGCCGTCACCGCCCCTGGCCCGCGTGATCGCCTCGGTCATCGCCGCGTGGACGGCACCCGCGTCGGTCCCGTCGACGATCGCGAACGGGATCCCGAACGGTGCTACGAGGTCCGTCAGGCGGGGCGACGCGAGCGTCGACGACGGGTACTCGTTCGCCTTCTGGCCGAGTGCCTCGAGGCTGTTGTTCTCGCACAGGAAGATGACCGGCAGCCGGCGGAGCGCGGCGATGTTCGCCGCCTCGTGCCAGGCGCCCTCCTCGAGCGCGCCGTCGCCGAACAGGCAGACGCTGACCCGATCCCGTCCGGTCTGGGCGAAGGCGAACGCCGAGCCGACCGCGATCGGCAGCGGGCCGCCGACGCTCGAGCTCGTCGTCGGGAAGCCGTGCCGGGCCGAGGCGAGGTGGAGCGTCCCGCCCTTGCCCTTGTTCGTGCCCGTGGCGCGTCCCAGGATCTCGGCCAGCATCGCGGCCGGATCCACGCCACGGGCGATCAGGTGGCCGTGGTTGCGGTGGGTCGTGTAGGCGACGTCGCCGTCCTCGAGCAGCGCGAGTGCCGGCACGCCGGTCGCCTCCTGGCCGACATAGACGTGGAAGTGGCCGACGTCGTGCGTCTGGGCGAGCTCGATGAGGGCCTCCTCGAAGCGCCGGATCCGGAGCATCGTCCGGAGCTGCGCGAGCTGCGCTGCCCGCGGGATCGGCGGCAGCATCAGGAAGCCTCCCCCGCCGGACCGGTCCGAGGCGACGCCTCGAGCGTCCGCCGGGCGGCGGCGGCGATCGCGGCGGCATCGGGGACGTAGGCGGCCTCGAGGGCGGGGCTCGCCGGCGGCGGCGTGAACGGCGCACCGACGCGCTCGACCGGCGCCGCGAGGACGTCGAAGGCGCGCTCGCCGATCGTGGCCGCGATCTCGGCCCCAACGCCGAACGGGACCACCGCCTCGTGGGCCACGACGGCGCGGCGGGTCCGGCGGACCGATTCCACGATCGCGTCGGTGTCGAGCGGCGAGATCGTGCGCAGGTCGATGACCTCGGCCTCGATGCCGTCCGCGGCGAGAAGCTCGGCGGCGGCAAGCGCGGTCTGGGCCATCCGCGAGTAGCTGATAAGCGTCACGTCGCGCCCCGTTCGACGGACGGCCGCCCGACCGATCGGCACGATCGCGGCATCGCCCGTATCGACGGGCCCGCGGCCCCAGTAGAGCGCGCGATGCTCGAGGACGAGGACGGGATCCGGGTCGCGGATCGCCGAGCGAAGCAGGCCGTAGGCGTCGGCCGGCGTCGACGGCGCGACGACGCGGAGCCCCGGCACGTGGGCGAACCAGGCCTCCAGGCTCTGGCTGTGGTGGGCGCCGAAGGCGCCCGAGGCGCCGCCCTGGACGCGGATGGTCAGCGGGATCCCGAGCTGGCCCCCGGACATGTAGCGGAGCTTCGCGGCGTGGTTCACGAGCTGGTCCATCGCCAGGGTCGCGAAGTCGATGAACATGATCTCGACGATCGGGCGGAGGCCGCGGGCCGCCGCCCCGACCGCGAGCCCGACGACCGTGCCCTCGCTGATCGGGGTGTTGCGGATGCGAGCTTCGCCGAATTCGTCGACGAGCCCGGCGGTCGCCCCGAACGGGCCGCCGACGGTGACGTCCTCGCCGAGCACCACGACCGAGGGATCTGCCGCGAGCTCGTCACGGAGTGCCGAGCGGATCGCGTCGATCGTCCGGAGCTGCTCGGCGGCCGGTGCGGCGGCAGACGCGGCGGTCATGCGTAGACCCGCGTCACGAGCTCGCCCGGGTCGGGCGGTGGCGAGGCGAGCGCCTTCGTCGCCGCCTCCTCGATCGCGGCGCGCTCGTCGGCCTCGATCCGGACGGCGGTGGCCTCGTCGACCGCCCCGCTCGACGCCAGCGCGGTCCGCAGTCGTTCGATCGGATCCTTCGCCTTCCAGTCGGCGAGCTCCGAGAGCTCGCGGTACTTCGCGGGGTCGCCCTCGTAGTGGCCGCGGAGCCGGTACGTGAGGGCCTCGACGAACGTCGGGCCGCCACCCGAGCGCGCACGCGCGACCGCGTCGGCGGCTGCCGTCCGGACCGCGTCGATGTCGTTGCCGTCGATCGTGGCGGCCGGCATGCCGTACGTCGCCGCATAGGCGGACAGTCGCTCGACCTTCGTGTGCGAGGAAAGCGGGGTGAACTCCGCGTAGCCGTTGTTCTCGCAGACGAACACGACCGGCAGTGACCAGAGCGAGGCGAGGTTGAGCGATTCGTGGAAGGGTCCCGTCTGGCCCGCGCCGTCGCCGAAGAACACGACCGCGACCGCGTCGGAACCGGCATACGTCGAGGCGAATGCCGCGCCCAGCGCGAGCGGGATGTTGCCGCCGACGACGCCGGTGGCGGTCAGGAAGCCGGAATCGGTGGCCACGAGGTGCATCGAGCCGCCCTTGCCGCCGGCGTAGCCGCCCGAGCGACCCGCGATCTCCGCCATCAGCCGCACCGGGTCGGCGCCGGTCGCGAGCGCGTGGGCGTGCGCCCGGTGGCCGCCGACGACGGCGTCGTTCGCTCGGAGGACGCTCATCACCCCGACCGCCACGGCCTCCTGGCCGATGCCGAGGTGGAGCAATCCCGCGACCTTGCCGCGCGCGTAGAGCTCCGAGACCTTCTCCTCGAAGGCGCGGATCCGGAGCATCCGCCGCAGGAGCTCGGCCGGTGTCGGCTCGGTCACGTCGCCGCGGTCGACGTCCCGGCGCTCGCCCGAAGCGCCGCCGTGGCAGCCTCGTCGATCGTCCGGGCGACCGGGTCGACGACGACCCTGTAGACGTCGCGGGCCGCCTCGACCGTTACCTTCTCGTTCACGACGTCGGCAAGGACCTTCGCCGGATCGCGGCGGGCGGGATCGCCCACGCCGCCGCCGCCGCCACTGACCTTGCCGAGGACCTCGCCGTGCTTCACCTGGATCATCCGGTGGGTCCGGGCCGGCAGGACCTCCTCGCCGCGGCGGATGTACATCCGCGACAGGGGCCCGGGCTCGCCGCCCTCGGCTCCCGGGGGCTGGGTCAGATCGCCGTCGGAGCTGCCCGTGGCCGCGCCGACGTCGGTGCCGACGTTCTCGACCTCCCAGAGCATTCCGGAGCCGCCACGCCACTCTCCCGCGCCCGACATGTCGGGCACGAAGTGCCAGCGGACGGTCCGCCACGGGAAGCGGATCTCGATCTCCTCGGCACTGCCGCGGTTGATCGAGCCGAGGCCCGACATCCCGAGCGCGCCCTCGAAGCCGTCGTAGCCGGCGACCGCGCCGGTGCCGCCGTCGGCGTCGGTCGTCGTCTGGACGTAGCGCTCGCCGGTCCGTGGATCGATCCCGGCGATGTAGTGGCCGCGCCGGCGTCCCCAGCCCGCGATCGCCTTGTCCGGCATCGCCTTCGAGAGCGCCGACACCGTCGCCTCGAGGACCTGGGTGCCGACGTTGACCGGCGAGCCGCCCACGGTCGCGGGGTAGGTCGCGTTGACGACGCTGCCCTCCGGCGCGATCACGGTGATCGGCCGCATCGAGCCCTCGTTGTGGAACTCGGCGAGGGCCGGGTCGAAGTAGAGGAACGAGCCGGCGACCGCGCGGCTGTACGTCGAGCTGTAGGTGCAGTTCACGAAGCCCTTGCGGAGGCCGTCACTCTTGGAGAAGTCGAGGATCAGCTCGTCGCCCTTCACCGTGGCCGCGCAGCGGACCTTGACCGGCTCGTCGAGGACGGTGCCGTCGTCATCGGTCGAGGATTCGCCCTCGTACGTGCCGTCGGGGACGTCCGCGAGCTGGCGTCGGACGCTCGTCTCCATCCGCTCGATCATCTCCTCGACGCAGTCGAGGACGGTGTCGCGGCCGTACTTGTCGAGGAGGGCGACGATCCGTCGCTCCGCCGTCGCCAGGGCCGCCATGAGCGCGTAGTTGTCGATCCGGACGCCCTCCGGCCAGCGGACGTTGTTCCAGATCAGCTCGAGGACGTCCGTCCGCTCGACGCCGGCGTCGACCACCTTGATCGGGGGGATCATGATCCCCTCGGCGTGGATGTCGTAGCCGTTCGGGAAGTAGCCGCCGGGGAACGCCCCGCCTGTGTCGAGCTGGTGGCCCCGGGTGAGGACGATGAACAGGAGCTCATCGCCGTAGAAGACCGGCCGGAAGAAGCCCCAGTCGGGCAGGTGGTTGCAGTAGCCCTTGTACGGGTCGTTGCAGAGGATCACGTCGCCCGGGCGGAGCGAGTCGCCCATCCGCTCCATGATGTAGCGGACGGTGAAGCCCTGCGACAGGAACATCGAGGTCGGGCCCTCGGGCACCGCGATGGTCCGGCCTTCGACGTCCCAGATGCCGGCGGCCATGTCGTGAAGCTGTGCGATGAGGTAGTTCTGGGCAGTCCGGTCGATGACGTGGCGCATCTCGCGCCCGATCGACTGGAACCCGTGCCAGACAGTGGACAGCGTGATCGGGTCGACGATCCGCTCGCCCGCCGGCGACCCCGGGCGGGCTCCGTTCGTGGCGGTCATGCGCGGCCTCCTGCCAGGGCGACGGTCGGGGCTTCGGGCGCGGCCTCGGTCGGTGCCGTCCGTGTCAGGACGTAGTTGCGGTAGGCGTCGACCGTGCAGCGGTAGCGCGACGGGACCACGACGGTGGTCGTGGTCTCCTCGATGATCGCGGGGCCGTCGAACGTGTTGCCGGCCCGGAGCAGGCCGCCGTCGTAGACCGGCGTCTCGACGTCCGCACCGTCGAACCGGCACACCCGCGTCCGCTTGCGGGCACCGTCGGCGGCCCCACTCCCCTCCTCGATCCGGCGCAGCTCGAACGGCGCCTTGGGGGCCGTGGCGCGCAGCCGGAACGTCAGGAACTCGACCGCCTGCCAGGGCATGTTGAACGTGTAGAGCTGCTCGTGGCGGGCATGGAGGTTGGCGACCGCGGCGTCGATCGTCGAGGCCTCGATCGGGCCGTCGGGCACCTCGACCTCGACCTCGTGGAACTGGCCGAGGTAGCGCAGGTCGGCGGTCCGGCGGAAGACGATCTGGTCCTCGGCCACCCCCAGCGCCGCGAACCCGGCGATCGCGTCCGCCTCCCTCTCCGCGTACAGCGCGTTGACCCGCTCGAGGTCGAGGAGCTTGGCCCGGCTGATGTACGAGCGGGCGAAGTTGCGCCCGACGTCCATCGCGAACATCCCGAACGCCGAGTACGTCGCGGCGATCGGCGGGATGACGACGCGCGGCATGTGCAGCAGGTCGGCGATGAACGCGGCGTGGACCGGGCCGGCGCCGCCGCCCGCGACGAGGGCGAAATCGCGGACGTCGTGGCCGTGGCGGGTGGCGACCTCGGTGATCTGGTCGGCCATGTAGGAGTTGATCGTGGTGAACACGGCGTCGGCCGTCTCGCGCGCGTCCATCCCGAGCGCGCCGCCGACCCCCTCGAGCGTCGCCGTCGCGCGGCCCTCGTCGAGCAGGATCTCGCCGCCGAGGAAGAAGTCGGCCGGGACGTAGCCGAGGACGAGGTCGGCGTCGGTCACGGTCGGCTCGGTGCCGCCGCGGCCATAGCAGGCCGGGCCGGGGTCGCCCCCGGCGGAGCGCGGACCGACTCGGAGAAGCCCGAGCTGATCGACCCAGGCGATCGAGCCGCCGCCGGCGCCTCCCGACTGGATGTCGACCATCTTGATCGCGACCCGCTCGTCCTGGACCCAGCCGTCGGTCGTCGTCGGGATCTCCCGCCCCCGGACCATGCAGATGTCGAACGACGTGCCGCCCATGTCGACCGAGAGGATGTCGCCGACGCCGATCGCGTCGCCGAGGAAGACCGCGCCCGACGGTGCGGCGGCCGGTCCCGAGCCGATCAGGTAGACGACCCGCGGGATGCAGTACTCGACCGTCTCGACGAGCCCGTCCGAGCCCATCAGCAGCAGGTTGCCGCGGAAGCCGGCATCGGCGAGGCGCGCCTCGAGAGCTCGCAGGTAGCGCTCGACGACCGGACCGCAGTAGGCCGAGACGACCGTCGTCGAAAAGCGCTCGAACTCACGCCAGACGGGCAGGATCTCGTGACTGGTCGTGACGTAGGCGTTCGGGAGGACCTCGCGGACGAGGTCGGCGGCACGGCGCTCGTGGGACGGGTCGGCATAGCTGTGGAGGAAGCCCACCGCGACCGAGTCGACCTGCTCGTCGCGGAGGCGCTCCGCCGCGGCGATGACCGACGCCTCGTCGAGCGGGGTGTGCTCGGTCCCGTCGAAGAGTGTCCGCTCGCCCGCCTCGAGCCGCAGGTAGCGTGGGACGAGCGGCTCGTAGGGCGGGACGAAGACGTTGTACATCGAGGTCCGGACGTTCTTGTAGCCGCGCCGGATCTCGATGATGTCGCGGAAGCCGTCGGTCGTGATCATGCCAGTCCGGGCGCCGTTCCGGTTGATCAGCGTGTTCGTCGCCAGCGTCGTGCCATGGATGATCAGGTCGACCTGGCCGAGGAACCCGGCGGTGTCGAGGCCGTAGCCGTCTGCCGCCTTCGCGATCGCGTTGAGGAAGCCGACCGAGGGGTCGGGCGGCGTCGTCGGCGACTTGAACTGCCGAAGGTGCCCGGCGTCGTCGAGGACGAGGCAATCGGTGAACGTGCCGCCGACGTCGATGCAGACCTTGAACATCGCGCTCCCAGGGTCAGGGGTTCAGTGGCGCCGTCGCGGGCAGGCGACGGGGCCATGATCGGTCATGTGGGGCGAGCGGCCGCAGCGCGGCGACTCCCGCCATTCTAGCGGCGTCTCGTGATCGCGCTGGCCCCGTTTTGGATACAAAAGCCGCCGATCGATGCTCCGCTCAGGGCGCCTCGGCGAGATCGAGCGTCCCCGGCGCGAACACCTCGTCGATCGACAGCGGCCGAACCGCGATCGACTGCCTGACCGCGTAGCGGATGGCGGTCTCGAGCTCGCGCCGGTTGGCTTGTACGCCGTACGGCCACCATCGATCGCCGAACAGCCCTTCAGCGGCCTCGACGTCGGCGATCAGCCACGGGACCATCGTCGCGAGCGTGCCGGTGAACCGAAGCCGTTCACGGGCGACCGCCTTGGCCGCGCAGAACGCGTCGAAGAGCGCGGCCGCGAGATCCGGCCGCCGTTGCGCGACGTCGGATCGGATGACGACGACGTGCATGATCGGGAACAGGCCGGTCCGGCGGTACCAGTCGGCCTCGACCGCGGGGTAGTCCGGCCACAACCGGGCGATCCCCGGGTGGCCCTCGCGGAACCGGGTCGGGATGTGCGGCGCGATGAGCGCGTCGAGCTCGCCATCGGCGAGGAGGTCACCCAGCGCCCGCCCACCGGGCGGGGGCTCGGTCCGAACGCCGGCCGGGAGGTTGACGACGGCACGCTCATGCGAGCCCGGCTCGTCCTGGCCGCCGATCATCCACGTCATCGCCTCGGGGGCCACGCCATGGTCGTCCTCGAGGATCCCACGCACCCAGAGCCCGGCCGTGAGCTGCCATTGCTCGGTCCCGATCGTCCGGCCGGCGAGATCCTCGGGCCGTTCGATTCCCGCGTCCGCATGGACGAAGACGTAGGCGTGCCGGAACATCCGGGACGGGAAGACCGGGATCGCGACGAGGCCGTCGTCGCCACGGGCCCGGAGGTTGAGATAGGTCGAGAGCGACAGCTCGGCGAGCTCGAACTCGCGGTCCCGGACGACCCGGGCGAAGAGCTCACCGGGATGAAGGTTGACGACCGACAGCTCCACTCCGGGAACCCTGACCGAGCCGTCGGCGAGGGCGCGCGTCCGGTCGTAGTCGCCGATCGCGAGGGTCAGGCGATCGCTCATTCGGTCACCCTCCGGGCCGGGCCGACGTCGCGCAGCCAGTCGGCGATCGCCGAGGCCGGCAGCACATCGGCGTATTTCTGGTCCATGTCGAAGAGGTTGACGGCGTGGCTCAGCTCACCCCGGTCGAAGACCGCGTCCTCGGCGACGAGCACCGCCAGGTTGTGGGAGAAGGCGTCGACGACGGTCGCCCGAACGCAGCCGCTCGTCGTCCCACCGGTCACGACGAGCGTGTCGATCCCGTCGGCGAGCAGCAGGTCCACGAGCGGCGTCCCGTGGAAGAGGCTCGGCTTGGTCTTCGGCAGGACCGGCTCGTCGGGCCCGGGCGCGATCTCCGCCACGATCTCGTTCGAGTCGGGCGGCGACGACGTCACGCTCCGCGGGTGCTTGTCCGCCCAGCGCCCGACGCCGCGGATCCCGAGCTCGGCGAAGCCTGCCGAATAGACGACCGGCCAGCCGAGCTCGCGGACGAGGCCGAGCAGTTCGACGATCGCGTCGACCGCCCGCCAGCCGTCCTCGCCGCACGAGTTCGGGTATTCGCGAATCGACTCGAGGATCGGCAGCCGCTCGCGGCCGACGAAGCCGTATGTGGTGTCGATCACGAGCAGCGCGGGCCGCCGGCCACGTGGCAGCCGCCCGCCATAGCCGGCGGCCGCGTAGATCTCACGATCGCGATCACCGATGAACGAGCGCCAATCCTCGCTCACGCCGACACCTCCTCTCGCAGCCGCAGTACGAACAGGCCCTGGTTCTTGTCGGTCAGGTAGATGAACCCGCGGCGGTCGACGAGGACGTCCTCAGACTGGGCGACGAGGGCCGTCGCCGGCAGCGGTCCGTAGCGGCGGACGGGATCGGGCGGGACGAAGTGGGCGATCTCGCGGGGGACCCGGGCGTCGGCGATGTCGTAGACGCGCACACCCGCGTTGAACCAGGTCAGGTAGACCCGGTCGTCGCGATCCTCGTGGTCGGGGTGACCCTGCGGCAGATGCGAGTTGTGCGGGCCGAACCGGCCACCCTTGTCGCAGTAGCTCGTGTACGGCAGCCCGGGCGACGGTACCGGCAGCGGGAGGATCGACCGCAGCACCGGCTGACGCTCGTCGGCGACGTCGACGATCCCGGCGAAGTCGAGCGGTTCGTCGCAGCCCTCCTCGTGGGCCTCCCCATTGGCCACCACAAGACCGCGTCGCGGCACCGGCAGCGCCGTGTGGACACCGGATCCCCAGAGGCCGCCGTGGAACGGCGGGGCGACCGGCAGCCGGCCGAGGAACGTCGGGTGGGCCGGGTCGGCGACGTCGAGGATGACGATGCCGGCGCCGCCGTACGACAGGTAGGCGCGATCGCCGACCACGTACGGCGGACCATGGAGCGAGAGCCCCTCGGCATCGCTCGCCGGCTCCTCGTCGGGCGCCTGGCCCCGCAGCCACCATCGGCCGGCCTCGACGGGATGAGCGGGATCGGCGAGATCGATCGAGACGTAGACGTAGCCGCGATAGCCGGCCGGGTTCGCGGCAAGATGGAGCCAGCGCCCACCGGCCCAGAAGTTGCGGTGGCTGCCGGTCCCGCCGAGCGGGATCTGCGACAGCC
>DASXWX010000083.1:0-2013 GCA_036503395.1 Candidatus Limnocylindrales bacterium | reverse complement strand
CGTGCGCGACGGAGGGATCGTCGCAGCCGGGGCGCTGCTGCCCCTGGCCGAGACCACGCTCCAGGCGGTCCGCTTCGGGACGCGCCACCGTGCCGCGCTGGGGATCACCGAGCAGACCGACGCGGTCGTCGTCGTCGTCTCGGAGGAGAACGGCCAGATCAGCCTCGTCGAGCGGGCGCGCATCGTTCGGAACCTCAACGAGGCGCAGCTCGACCGGGCGCTCCGCGCCCTGCTCGGGTCCGGGGACCGCGGTTCGAGGGCCCGCTGGCGCCTCCTGTCCGGCGTCGAGCGGCCACGCTCGGCACGCTTCCGCCGACGGCATGCGTCGGCCCCCGAGGGCGACGCCCTGCGATGACCCGCGCGCTCGCGTTCGTCGTCCACAACTGGCCGCTCAAGCTCGCCGCGATCGTGCTCGCGACGCTCCTCTACGCCGGGATCGTCCTGTCGGAGAACGTCCAGACGTTCGGAGGCAGCATCCCCATCGTGCCCTTCCGTCAGCCCGCGAACGCGGTGATCGTCGGCAACCTTCCATCGGTCACGAACATCCGGTACGTCGCCCCGACCGACGTCGCCGGCCGGCTGACCCGCGAGGGGTTCCGCGCCCAGATCGACCTCGCGACCGCAAGCCCCACGCCGGACAACCCGTACGTGAACGTGCGCGTCGACCTGCGCTACGCCGACGATCGCGTCCGGATCCTCGACTACTCGCCGCAGGTCATCACGGTCCGGCTCGACCCGCTCATCCAGAAGACCGTTCCGATCGACGTCGACCAGGGTCCGGTGCCGTCGGGCCTCCAGGCCGGCGAGCCCGTGCTGTCGGCGACGAGCGCGACGGTCTCGGGTCCCGATTCGGTCGTCCGGCTCGTCACGGCCGCTCGTGCCCGCGTCCTCATCCAGCCATCCGCGATCGACGTCGACCAGAGCGTTCCGCTCGTGGCCGTGGACGCGCTCGGCAACGAGGTCGGTCCGGCCGACCTCGACCCGAGCGAGGTCCACGTGTCGATCAAGGTCGGCGGGCTGACCACGACGAAGACCGTCCCGATCGACCCGACCGTGAGCGGCACGCCCGGCGACGGCTTCGAGGTCGCGTCGATCGACGTCCGCCCGCTCGTCGCGACGATCGCCGGGGACGCGGACGTCCTGACCCCGCTCACCCGGATCGGGACCGCGGCCGTGTCCGTCGCGGGTGCGACGACCGACGTCGCCGCGGCCGTGAACCTCGTGCTACCGGACGGGCTGAGCGCGGTCTCCTCGAACCGCGTCCAGGTCACGGTGCACGTCCGCGCGGTCCGCGGCACACGGACGTTCGGCATCGGCGTCCGCCTCGTCGGGGCACGGGCCGATCGCACCTACAGCCTGTCGACCCCGGGTGTCAACGCGACCCTCGGCGGCACCGTCGCAGCCCTCGACGCCGTCGACGGGGCCGCCCTCGTGGCAACCGCCGACGTCGGGTCCCTCGCGCCGGGCCGACACACCGTCCGGCTCGGGTTCCGGGTCCCCGCCGGAGCCTCGCTCGTGTCGCTCACGCCGTCCTCGATCGTCGTCACGGTCGGAGCGCCGACACCGGTGCCGACGGCCGCTCCCACGCCCTCGCCGAGCGCCTCGTAGCGTGGGACGCCTCTTCGGAACGGACGGCATCCGTGGGATCGCGAACGTCGATCTCAAGCCGACCATGGCGTACGCACTCGGGCGGGCGACCGCCCACCGCCTCGTGGGCCGGGGCGGCTCGATCGTCGTCGGCCAGGACACCCGCCGGAGCGGCGACCTGTTCGTCGCCGCGATCACGGCCGGCGCGACCAGTCTCGGGGTCGACGTGCACATCGTCGGGGTCGTCCCCACGCCCGCGCTCGCGTTCCTGACCGGGGACGGGCCGTTCGCGGCCGGGGTCATGGTCTCGGCGTCGCACAACCCGGCCGAGGACAACGGCCTCAAGGTGCTCGACGACGCCGGGCTCAAGCTTGACGACGCGATCGAGGACGAGCTCGAGGCACTCATCTGGCGCTCCGAGGAGCT
>DASXWX010000082.1:0-8802 GCA_036503395.1 Candidatus Limnocylindrales bacterium | reverse complement strand
TCCGCCCGTCGATCATCAAGATCGATCGCGAGATCGTTCACGGCATCGGCACCAAGAATGGCGACGCCAGGCAGGCCCTCGTGGAGTCCTTCGTGAGCTTCGGGCGCCGGATCGGGGCCCGGTTGGTCGCCGAGGGGATCGAAAACCGCCGCGACCTCTCGATCCTCGCCTCGCTCGGCGTCCACTACGGGCAGGGCTACCTGCTCGGCCGGCCCTCGCCGGTTCCCCACGCGCCCCGCCGCTTCGATGCGCGAGCACGCATCGCGACGGCACGGACGACGACTCGCCGGACGACGACGGCCACACGCGGGGCCTGACCCGAGGCCGCCCGGGCGAGCCCGGGCGTCGCCGTCGGCGCCCGGTCGTTGTCGTGCATACCATCGCGGCCATGACACAGCCTTCGGCGGCCGCCGCGAGCACGGGCGCCCGCCTTCCCGATGAGATTCGGGCCTTTCTCGCCGCCCCGCGCTTCGCCACGATCGCGACGCTCGATGCCGACGGGTCACCCCACCAGGCGGTGATCTGGTACGCGCTCGAGGGCGACAGCCTCCTGGTCAACAGCCGCGCTGAACGGCACTGGCCTCGCAACCTCGACCGTGACGGCCGAGTCGCCGTCGCGGTCTACGACTCGCACGAGCCCTACCACTTCGTCGGGCTCAAGGGCCGAGCCGAGCGCATCCGCGACGGCGATGCCGCGCTCGAGGACATCTACGGGCTCGCCCGGCGGTTCGGCAGGAGCCCCGATCGCTACCAGGGCCAGGCCCGCGTCACGTACCGGCTCGTCATCGACGGTGTCTTCGACTACCGCTCATGACCGCGCTCGCCCAGCCGCCGAAGCGTGTCGTCGCCCTCGCCGGTGGCGTCGGGGGCGCCAAGCTGGCGGCAGGCCTCGCGGCGCACCTCGGTGAGCGGCTGACTGTTGTCGTCAACACCGCCGACGACCTCGAGCGATACGGCCTCGCGATCTGGCCCGACCACGACACGGTCGTCTACACGCTGGCGGGCCTCGACGACCGCGACCACGGCTGGGGCCTCCGTGACGAGTCGTGGCAGGCGATGGAAACGCTCGAGCGTCTCGGCGACGAGGCCTGGTTTCGGCTCGGCGACCGCGATCTCGGGACGCATCTCTTCCGAACCGAACGTCTCGCCAGCGGGCGCCGGCCGACGGAGGTCGCCCTCGAGATCCAGGGCGGCCTCGGGCTGTCGGCGCGCGTGCTCCCGATGGCCGACGAGCCGGTCCGCACCCGGGTGCGGACCGACGAGGGCTGGCTCGCCTTCCAGCAGTACTTCGTCCGGCGGCGTCAGGAGCCCGTCGTCCACGAAGTCGTATTCGACGGGGTCGAGGCCGCGCGCCCAACTCGCGAGGTGTCGCACGCGCTGGCGGCCGCCGACACGATCGTCGTCTGCCCGTCGAACCCGTTCGTGTCGATCGGCCCGATCCTGGCCGTGCCGGGTCTCCGGGGCGTGCTCGACCACCGACGGGCAGCCGGCGTCCCGGTCGTCGCCGTCAGCCCGATCGTCGGCGGTCGGGCGCTGAAGGGTCCGGCCGACCGGATGCTCGCGTCGCTCGGCCACGAGTCGTCGGCGCTCGGGATCGCGCGCCTGTACGTCGGTCTCATCGACGTCCTCGTGGTGGACGAGGCGGATCGCTCGCAGGCCGATGCGATCGGAGCACTGGGGATCCGCCCGGTCGTCGGGCCGACGGTGATGAGCGACGACGCCTCGCGTGCCGCGCTCGGTGCGCTCGTGCTGTCGGCGGCCCGCAGCGCGAGCCGGGCCGCCTGACCGACGCCCGGAACGTCGGCGCCGATACGATGCCCACCATGGCCCGGACCGCCGCCGTGATCCCCGTTCGCGCGCTCGAGGGCGCGAAGTCACGGCTCGGCGACGTCCTCGACGCCGAGGAGCGGCGCGATCTCGTCGCCCGGCTGCTCCTCCGGACGATCGCGGCCGCCCGTGACGCCGGGGCGGCGGACATCCTCGTCGTGACCGACGACCCCGAGGTCCGCGCCCTCGCCTCCGACGCCGGGGCCGAGACGCTCGTCCAGCGACAGCCGGGGCTCAACGAGGCGCTCGACGAGGCGCGACGACTGGCGGTCGTCAAGGGGGCTGAGATCCTCGTCGTCCTGCCGGTCGACCTGCCGCTCGTCGACGTGGAGGCGGTCGGGGCGCTGATCGCCGCGGCCGACGCCGACGGGGGGCGCGCGGTCGTCCTCGTCCCGGACCGCCACGGCACGGGAACGAACGCGCTCGCGCTCCGGCCACCGGACGTCATCGACTTCGCCTTCGGGCCGTCGAGCCGGTCGGCGCACGCGGCACTGGCGGCGGAGGCGGGCGCTCGCTACGTCGAGCTCGATTCGCCCCTCGCGGTCGACCTCGACACGGCCGAGGACCTGCTGCTCGTCGAGGATCGGCTCATCGGCCGCGATGTCGCCTGAGACCGCCGGCCTGACCGTCATCCCGCTCGAGGGCATCGGGGAGATCCAGCCGGCGGACGACCTCGGTGCGACCCTCTCTGACGCCCTCGGGCGAACGCCCGGTGCGTTGCCCATCGAGAGCGGCGACGTCCTCGTCGTCACCCAGAAGATCGTCTCGAAGGCGGAGGGCGCGATCGTCGACCTCCGAACGGTGACGCCGCGCCCAGAAGCCATCGAGTTCGCCGCGCGGTTCGATCGGGACCCGCGCCAGATCGAGGTCGTCCTGCGCGAGGCGCGCCGGGTGGTCCGCATGGAACGCGGCGTCCTGATCACGGAGACCGCGCACGGCTTCGTCTGCGCGAACGGGGGTGTGGACGCGTCGAACGTCGGGCCCGAAACGGGCGACGTCGTCACGCTCCTGCCGGCGGACCCCGACGCCTCCGCGGCACGTCTGCGGGCGGCGCTGCGAGAGCGGACCGGCGCGGACCTGCCGGTGGTGGTGTCGGACAGCTTCGGTCGCCCGTGGCGCTGGGGCATCGTCGACGTCGCGATCGGCGTCTCCGGCATCCGGCCCCTCGAGGACCTGCGCGGAACACCGGACGCCGACGGCCGAACGATGCACGCGACGATCCGGGCTGTCGCCGACGAGATCGCGTCCGCGGCCGAGCTCGCCCTGGGCAAGATCGGCGGACGTCCCGCGGCGATCGTTCGCGGTGCGAACCCGACGCTCGGCGAGGGCTCCATCCGCGAGGTCGTGATGGACTCCGCCTTCGACCTGTTCCGGTAGGTTCGGGCGACAAGGCACGCGCGCCTGGCGGGAGAGGCGTGGCAAGGAAGCCCGCCGGCGCGGGCGCCGTCTCGGCGGCGGGCTTCCGCCGGCCCGATTCAACCGGATGAGAACGGGTGGCAGAAGGACGTCCGTTTCGAGGCGGATCGACGGCGCGGTCCCGCTCGGGGCGCACGCTCCGCCGCGGATTCACGCACGCAGGATGGGCCGCGCCCCGGCAGCGGCCCACACCGGGCTCGGAAACCGCCGGGTATTACCACCGGGTTGAAATCGCTGGCGACAAGCCCCTCAGGCGCGCTGCCCGTCTGGTCGCCGGGCGCGGCGCGCTCCGCGCTGCCGCCGGTCGCGTCCGAGCGGCTACGCTCCGCGCCGTGAAGGTCGGCCTCCAGATCCCCTCGTTCGCCTGGCCGGACGGCGACGCCGCGATCGGACCGACGCTCGCCCGGATCGTCCGAACCGCCGACGAGGCCGGCTTCGACTCGATCTGGGTCATGGATCACTTCTTCCAGATCCGCAGCGTCGGCGCGACCACCGAGCCGATGCTCGAGGGCTGGACGACGCTCGGCTTCCTCGCCGCGAACACGTCCCGTGCCCGGCTCGGCCTCCTCGTCGGAGGCGTCCATTACCGCGCCCCGGGCCTGTGGATCAAGGCCGCGACCACGCTCGACGTCCTGTCCGGCGGTCGGGCCTGGCTCGGGATCGGCGCGGCCTGGAACGAGGAGGAGTCGCGCGCGCTCGGGTTCCCGTTTCCGCCGCTCGCCGAGCGGTTCGAGCTGCTCGAGGACACGCTCCGGATGGCCCACCGGATGTGGGAGGGAGAGCGCGGCAGCGAGACGACCTTCGAGGGTCGCCGAACCCACGCCGGGCGGCTTCTCAACTCTCCCCAGGCGCTCAGCCGGCCGCGCGTCCCGATCATGGTCGGCGGCGGCGGCGAGCGGCGCACGCTCAGGCTCGTGGCCCGCTACGCCGACGCGTGCAACGTCTTCGGCGGACCGGAGGGGCTCGCGCACAAATACCGCGTCCTGCGCGAGCACTGCGAGGCCGTCGACCGGCCCTACGACGAGATCGAGCGCTCGACCCTCCAGTCGATCGACCCGGACGCACCCGGCGCCGCGAACCGGGGCCGGCATTCGGTCGCGCAGATCGTGGACTGGATCGGTGAGCTCGCCGACGCCGGCGCCCAGCACGTGATCTTCAGCGTCCGCGAAGTCTGGGACCCCGCCCGCCTCGAGCACGTCGCGGCCCAGCTGGTACCCGCCCTCAAGGCGCTCTGAGCGGCATCACCACGGGCCGCCGACTGGTCGCCTGGCGACCGGAATCGTGCTCGTCCAGTGCTTCGGCGCCACGGCAAATGCCATTTCGGTCGCCACACGACCGAAATCGGCCGACTCACGCTCGGTCACGCTTGGAAGCCGCCATTGCGGTCGTCTTCCGAACGCTCCCGCGGGCACCCTTCGACGCCCCCTCGATCCCACTCGAATGGATACTCCCCCAGAGTATCGCCATGGTGCTACGATCCGCACGATGAGCGACGAGCGCCCCACAGCTGACGACGAGACGGCCGACGGTACGGCCGACGCGCCCGTCGCACCCTCCTCGAACGGCTCGAGCCCCTTCGGCGGGCTCGCGATCGACTTCGGCGGCCCGGCCGAGCCGCTCGCCCCGGGCGAGCTGCCGGCGATCTCGTTCGGTGCTCCGTCGGTCGCTCCCGTCGCCGGCGGCCCCGACGGAACGGACCACCTCCACGGCGAGGGCCCGCACCACGCCAAGGTGGTGATCGTCGGGTCCGGGCCCGCCGGCCTCACCGCAGCGATCTACGCCGCCCGCGCGAACCTCGAGCCGATCGTGCTCGCCGGCTCGGCGCCGGGCGGCCAGCTGATGATCACCTCGGACGTCGAGAACTACCCGGGCTTCCCGCTCGGGGTCCAGGGCCCCGAGCTCATGGCCGCCTTCCGCGAGCAGGCCGAGCGCTTCGGCACCCGGATCGTCGACGTCGACGTCGATCGCGTGGACCTCTCCGAGCGCCCCTTCGGGCTGTGGGCCCGCGGCGTCGAGTACCGCGCCGAGGCCGTCATCGTCGCCACCGGCGCCTCGGCGCTCTGGCTCGGCCTCCCGTCGGAGGAACGCCTGCGCGGGCGCGGCGTAAGCGCCTGCGCGACCTGCGACGGCTTCTTCTTCCGGGACAAGGAGATCGCCGTCGTCGGCGGCGGGGACACGGCGATGGAGGAGGCGACGTTCCTCACCCGCTTCGCCTCGAAGGTGCATCTGCTCCACCGACGGGACGACTTCCGGGCCAGCAGGATCATGGTCGACCGGGCCCGCGCGAACGAGAAGATCGAGATCCACACGAACACGGCCGTCGACGAGGTCCTCGGTGACTCCCACGTGACCGGCCTCCGGCTCCGCGACACCGACAGCGACGAGACCAGAGAGATCCCGATGGACGGCCTCTTCATCGCGATCGGCTACCGTCCGAACACCGAGGCCTTCCGCGACTGGCTCGACGTCGACGACATGGGCTATCTCGTCGTCCACGGCGAGACCGGCTCGCGGATTGACGGCGTGTTCATCGCCGGCGACGTCCATGACCATCACTACCGCCAGGCCGTGACCGCGGCCGCCGACGGCTGCAAGGCCGCGATCGACGCCGAGCGCTGGCTCGAGGCGCAGGGGATCACCGAACGCGCCACCGCGACCGCCTGGTAGGGGCCGGCCGATGTCGATGATGGGCGGCGGCTGGCACGTCATGCGCTCGTTCCGGCGCGACGATTCCGTTCGCTCGTACGAGCTGTCGCCGGGACTCCTGCGGCGGATCGCGCGCTTCGCGGCGCCCTACCGCTGGCTGCTCGCGATCTTCCTCGTCCTGATCGTCGTCGACGCGGTGATCGCGGCCGCGAACCCGCTCATCTACCGGGCGATCATCGACGACGGCATCCTGCCCAAGAACGCGACGCTCATCGTCGAGCTCGCGCTGCTCATCGGGTTCCTGGCGATCTTCGACGCGGTCCTCACGCTCGTCGAGCGCTGGATCTCGGCCCGGGTCGGCGAGGGCCTGATCTTCGACATGCGGACGAAGGTCTTCGCCCACTTCCAGCGGATGCCGATCGCGTTCTTCACCCGGACCCAGACCGGGGCGCTGGTGAGCCGCCTCAACAACGACGTCCTCGACGCGCAGAGCGCCTTCACGAACACGCTCTCGTCGGTCGTCGGCAACGTGATCACGGTCGTGGTGACGCTCGTCGCGATGTTCATCCTGAGCTGGCAGATCACGCTCCTCGCCCTCGTGCTCTTTCCCGTGTTCGTCCTGCCGGCCCGGTTCGTCGGCCGCCGGATCCAGGCGATCACCCGCGAGAGCTACAACCTCAACTCGACCATGACCTCGACGATGACGGAGCGCTTCAACGTCGCCGGCGCGCTCCTCGTACGGCTCTTCGGGGAGCCCCTCCGCGAGATCCGGAGCTTCGAGGAGAAGGCCGGCCGCGTCCGCGACATCGGCGTGACCCAGGCGATGTACATGGTCGTGTTCATGACCGGCATGCTGCTGACGGCCTCGTTCGCGACCGCGATCGTCTACGGGCTCGGCGGCGTGCTCGCGGTCGACGGCCTCCTCCAGGTCGGCACGGTCGTCGCCCTCACGGCGTACCTCAATCGGCTCTACGGTCCGCTGACCTCGCTCTCGAACGTCCAGGTCAACGTGATGACCGCCCTCGTCTCGTTCGACCGGATCTTCGAGGTCCTCGACCTCAGGCCGCTCGTCGACGAGAAGCCGAACCCGGTCGAGATCCCGCGCGGGCCGGCGACGGTCGAGTTCGAGCACGTCGACTTCAGCTATCCGACCGCTGCCGAGGTGTCGCTCGCCTCGCTCGAATCGGTCGCGGTGCTCGACCAGGCCCCCTCGAGCCAGGTCCTCCACGACGTCTCGTTCACCGCTCGGCCGGGCGAGCTCGTCGCGCTCGTGGGCCCTTCCGGCGCGGGCAAGACGACGATCAGCCACCTCGTCCCGCGGCTCTACGACGTCCGCGCCGGCGCCGTTCGGATCAACGGCGTGGACGTCCGCGACGCCTCGTTCGACTCGCTCCGCCGGATGATCGGCGTCGTCACCCAGGACGCCCACCTGTTCCACGACACGATCCGGGCGAACCTCCTCTACGCCCGACCGGACTCGACCGACGACGAGCTCGTCGAGGCCCTCCGCGCGGCCCAGATCCTGCCGCTGATCGCGGCCCTGCCGGACGGCCTCGAGACGGTCGTCGGGGACCGCGGCTACCGGCTGTCGGGCGGCGAGAAGCAGCGAATCGCGATCGCCCGGCTGCTGCTCAAGGCCCCCGACATCGTCGTCCTCGACGAGGCGACGGCCCACCTCGACTCCGAGTCGGAGGTCGCGCTCCAGGCAGCGCTCCGGACGGCCCTCGCCGGCCGAACGTCGATCGTCATCGCGCACCGGCTGTCGACGATCCAGCAGGCCGACCAGATCCTGGTCGTGTCCGAGGGCCGCATCGTCGAGCGCGGCCGTCACCTCGAGCTCCTCGCCGCGAACGGCCTCTACGCCGACCTGTACCGGACGCAGTTCCGTCGTGAGCAGGCGGGCGAGGACGAGCCCGCGCCCGAGCCCGCGCTCGCGCTCGGCTGACCGGCACGACGCGACTCATGCGAGAGAGAACCGTCGAGCTGACCCACGAGGGCGGCATGCGCTTCGGCGCGGTGACCGGCTCGGGTCACGTCCTCACCTTCGACGACCGCGCAGACGCGGCCGCGCCCGGCCCGATGGAGACGATCGTCGCGGCCCTCGCCGCGTGCACGGCGATGGACGTCGTCTCGATCGCGCTCAAGAAGCGCCAGGGCATCGACTCGTACCGCGTCCATGCCTCGGCGGAGCAGCGCGACGAGTACCCGCAGGTCTACACGCGGATCGACCTCGTGCACGAGGTCGTCGGTCCCGGCGTGGACGAGGCGGCCATTCGGCGGTGCATCGAGCTCTCCGCGGACAAGTACTGCCCCGTTAGCGCGATGCTCTCCGCCGGGGCGACCGAGGTCCATCATCGGTACCGGATCCGGAACACCGGGCCCGAGCCGTTCGAGGTCGAGGACGAGGTCCGCGTGACCGGCCCGGCACAGTCGCTCGCGCCCATCCGCTGAAGGCCCGGACCGCCGGACGCAGGTCGGCTCTTGCATTCTTATCCAGCGCAGCGTATAGTCATTCCAAGACGCCGCGGTCACGTGATCGCGGATGGGCCATCGGTCGGGTCGCCGGCGAGCGACCATCGCGCCGGCGAGCGCACGACCGACCAGGGGTCGATCCGCGGCGAGGCCGCGGCGTTACGCTTGCCCGAGGATGCCGTCGCTCGAGCGCGCGTTCGCTTCCGCCGAGCCGTCGCCTCGGCTCCGCGTCCTCGTCGCCTCGCCCGCTCCGTCGGAGGTCGGCGAGCTCGCGCTGGCCCTCGGGGATGCCGGCCACGAGGTCGTCACGGCCTACCGGGCCGACACCGCCGTCCAGCGCTTCGTCGACGAACGGCCGGACGTCGCGATCGTCGCGCCGGACCTGCCCGGCGACCCGCCGGAGCGTCTCGTCGGCCGGATGAAGGCGCGCCTCGACGCGCC
>DASXWX010000081.1:0-2101 GCA_036503395.1 Candidatus Limnocylindrales bacterium | reverse complement strand
GCCGCCCCGGCGGCCGAAACCGAACGCAAACCGGACGAGCCCGGCGAGGAGGAAGATGACGAACAGGAACCAGAGGATCCCGAAGAACCCGAAGCCGAACCCCCACCCATGGAAGCCGTAGGCGTACGGGACGGCCGCCGTTGCACCGGTCCCGGCCGCGGTCCCGGCGGCACCGGCCGTCACGCCCGCCTGATAGATCCCGACGCCGATTCCGACGAGCAGGATCGCAACGACGATCGCGGCGAGGACTCGGAAGAAGCCTGAGTTGCGCATGTCTCGAACGATCTCCTTTCACCCCTGTCGATCGGGGTTGCCCCGATCGTCGGACGCGAATGTGGAGATCCGATGGAGACGTGGCGCGATCGCGGTGGAGGCTACGGCAGCGCCCGGACCATCCCGCCGTCGATCGGGACGATCGCGCCCGTGACATAGGACGCCGCCGGCGAGAGGAGGAACGCGCCGAGGCGGCCGACCTCCGCGGGCTCGCCGTACCGGCCGAGGGGGATCCGTTCGATCGTGCCACGCGCGATCTCGTCGACGGAAGTGCCGGCCGTCTTCGCTCGGGCCGCGTCGAGCTCCTCGATCCGGGCGGTCGCGACGCGCCCCGGGGCGAAGCCGTTGATGCGGACGGGGGCGACCTCGGGCACGAGCGACTTGATCAGCCCGGCGATTCCCGGGCGGAGCGTGTTCGAGGTCGTGAGGCCCGGGATCGGCTCCCGAACGCTGCTCGAAAGCCCGACGAGGATGGCGCCGCGTTCGCTCGTCCGGAGGTGCGGCAGGGCCGCGCGGATGGTCCGGACGACCATCCAGAGGACGCCGTCGACGGCCGCCTGCCAGCGGTCGTCGGTCAGCTCCTCGAACCGGCCGAGGGGCGGGCCGCCGCTGTTGACCAGCAGCAGGTCGAGCCCACCGAACGCGTCCACGATGCGGGCGACCGCGGACGACGGGCCGTCCGGCGCGGAGAGGTCGGCAGGCACCGCGAGCGCTCCCTTCCCGAGCCGAGCCGCGTGAGACTCGAGTCGCTCGGCCGATCGGGCGACGAGCGCCACGCGTGCGCCCTCAGCGGCGAGCGCCTCGCCGATCGCGAGCCCCAGCCCCCCGCTGCCGCCACCGACCAGTGCCCGAGCGCCGCTCAGTCCGAGATCCAACGCCGCACCTCCGATCCGGCGGCCGTGGGGGCGCCGGCGCTGTCATCCTAGCCAGCACATCGGGATGGGCGGCGCGACAATCGGGCCATGCGCATCGCCATTCTCGGAGCGGGCAACGTCGGCGGCGGGCTGGGCAACGCGTTCGCCGCGGCCGGCCACGAGGTCGTCTTCGGTGTCCGCGACCCCGACAGCGACAAGACCCGGGCGGCCCTCGCGAACGCCCAGGGTGCGTCGGCGACCTCGCCGGCGGACGCCGTCGCGAACGCGGACGTCGTCTGTTTCGCGCTCCGCTGGGACGCCGTCCCGGAGACCGTTGCCGCCCTCCCGCCCCTCGACGGACGCGTCGTGATCGACGCGATGAACCGGTTCGGGGGCGATCCCGCTCGTTCGACCACGCAGGATCTCGCCGATCTGCTGCCGGGCGCCCGGCTGGCCAAGGCGTTCAACACGATCGGCTACGAGAACTTCACGACCGCGCGCGATCGGACGACGCGAGTCGCGATGTTCGTCGCGGGCGACGATCCCGAGGCGAAACGGGTCGCGATGGAGCTCGCCGCGGAGATCGGCTTCCAGCCCGAGGACGCCGGCGGGCTGGCGAACGCGAGGTCGCTCGAGGAGATGGTCAGGGTGTGGCTCGCGTTGACCGCAGCGCACGGCCGAACGGTCGGCTTCGCGCTGTCGGAGGGCTGACCCGGGAGCGCGCCGCGGGTTCGCATCTCCAGGGCCGAGTGTGGGCCATTTCCACAACCCGGACACGTTTCGCCCGATTCCGGGGCTGTAGCGGCCTCCTGGCCGCCAAAACGCGGCCGACTGTGGGCACCGCGGCACAAACCGGCGAGCTTTCACTGGTCGCAGGCGCTTCAACCCGGCGAATGGGTCCCAGTGGTGGGATATGCCCACACCGGCGCGGCCGACAGCCACCGCGGCAGCGCGCGGACCCACACGGCGCAGCC
>DASXWX010000080.1:0-4528 GCA_036503395.1 Candidatus Limnocylindrales bacterium | reverse complement strand
CGCCGGACAGCGTGCGGGCCGGAGACGCCGGTTCGAGCTCACCGTCGAGCGGCTTCGCGGGCTCGGGATGTCGATCGACGCGGGCGCTGCCGCGCTCGTCACGGCACCCGAGGACGCCCTGGGTCGACCGACGATCGCCCGGCTCCTCGTCGCGGCCGGCTTCGCGACGAGCGTCCAGGACGCCTTCTCGCGGCTCATCGGCCACGGAAACCCGGCGTACGTGCCACGCGAGGGGATCGGGCCAACCGCGGCGATCGCCGCGATCCGCGCAGCCGGCGGCCTGCCCGTGCTCGCCCACTTCTGGGAGGCGGCGGAGCGAATCGAGGTCGTCCGCGAGCTCGTCGAGACCGGGCTCGGTGGCCTCGAGGTCTATTACCGCGCCTGGGACGCCCCGACGGTCGAGGCCGCCCGCGAGGTCGCGACCGCCCTGCGCCTCGTCCCGAGCGGGGGCTCCGACTACCATGGCGACACCGGCACGTATGCCGAGGCGCACGCCTCGCTCTGGGTTCCGCCCGAGGTCGCGAGGGCCGTGCTGAACGCCTGAGATCGCAAAGACCACCACCGAATGCTCGACCGACCACCGACCCGCCGATCTGCCCGCGCGCTTCCGGTCCTCGACGCCCCGCCGGCGTCACCCGGTGGACGCCCGCCACTCGCGCCGGGCGACGACCGCGTCGTCGAATACCGGCCCGAGGCGTCCGCGCTGCCGCGCTTCCACGTCTGGACGCTGGGCTGCCAGATGAACCGGAGCGACTCGGAGGAGATGGCGGGGCGGCTGCTCGCGGCCGGATGCGAGGAGGCGACGTCGTTCGAGACGGCCGACGTCATCGTGATCAACACCTGTGCGATCCGGGAGGCGGCCGAGGCCAAGGTCATCGGCCGCCAGGGCGCGCTCGACCGGCTCAAGGCCGCGAACCCCGGTCTTCGCGTCGTCCTGACCGGGTGCTCGGTTCGCGTCTCGAACCGCCGAACGCTGGCGCGTCGCTATCCCGCGGTCGATCTCTTCCTGCGGCCGGACGAGGAGCCGGAGCTCGTCGATCGGCTCGGGCTGGCATCGGCCCAGGGAGCGGTCGGGGTCGCCGTCGGGGCGACGACCGTCGTCGGTCGGGCAGAGGTGTCGGACGCCATCGGCCTGAGCCGGACGCGGCGAGCCGTCGTGGCCGAAGGCTCGGTCGCGCGCTCGAGCGCGATCAGCGCCTGGCTCCCGATCGTCTACGGCTGCGACAAGACGTGCACCTACTGCATCGTCCCGTTCAGCCGGGGGCCCGAGCGAAGCCGGCCATTCGACGACGTCCTCGACGAGGCGGGCTCGCTCGCCGCGGCGGGGTATCGGGAGGTGACGCTGCTCGGCCAGAACGTCAACAGCTACGGCCACGACCTGCCGGCCGAGCCTCGCTTCGCCCACGTCGACCGCGAGCGCTGGGCCGGGCGGCGTCTCGACCTCCACGGCCGACCAGACCTGGCCGAGCTCATCCGGGCGATCGATGGGCTCCGAACCGCCGACGGGCTGCCGGCGATCCAGCGGCTCCGGTTCGTCACGTCGCACCCGTGGGACCTGTCGGACCGGCTCGTTTCGGCGATGGCCGAGTGCCCGTCGGTCTGCGAGGCGCTCCACCTGCCCGTCCAGTCGGGCGACGACGCCACGCTGCGCCGGATGGGTCGGCAGTACACGATCGAGCACTACCTCGAACGGCTGGCCGCGATTCGCGCCGCCGTCCCGGACATCGCGATCTCGACCGACGTCATCGTCGGGTTCTGCGGCGAGACCGAGGCCGCCTTCGAGGCGACGCTCGAGCTGCTTCGGGCCGTGCGGTACGACCAGGTCTTCGCGGCCGCGTACTCCGAGCGGCCGGGGACGCCGGCGACGAGGCTCGCCGACGACGTGCCGGCCGCCGAGAAGCGTCGGCGGCTCAACGCCCTGCTCGCCGTCCAGGAAGGGATCGGGCTGGAGCGCAACCGGGCCTGGCTCGGCCGGCCGGTCGAGGTCCTCGTCGATGCGATCGTCCCGCCCCGTGAGCACGACCACGACGAGGCCGGGGAGGGGAGCGACGAGGCTCGCGATCGGCTTCGGGTCGGGCCCGGTGAGGTCCACCTGTCGGGTCGATCGCGCCAGAACAAGCTCGTCCACCTCGCCGGCCCGGCGGAGCTCCGGGGCTCGCTCGTCCGCGCCCGTGTCGACCACGCCGGGCCGTACTCGCTCCGCGCCAGCCTGGCCTGAGGCTCCTGGCCCGCCGTTGGAGCTGAGCCCGCCGCCGCTCCTCGTCATCGCGGGGGCGACCGGCACCGGCAAGACCGGGCTCTCGATCGCGGTCGGCCGGACCCTGCGCAACGACGGTGTGGCGGCGGAGATCATCTCGGCCGACTCGCGGCAGGTCTACCGCGGCCTCGACATCGGCACGGCCAAGGCGACGACGGCAGAACGGGGGGAGGTGCCGCATCATGGCCTCGACCTGGTGGACCCCGACGCGCCGTTCTCGGTCGCCGATTTCGTCCGCCATGCCCGTGATGCGCTCGGCGGCATCGCGGCACGCGGCGGGCTCGCGATCCTCGTCGGCGGCACCGGCCTCTACCTGCGGGCCGTCGCCCGCGGCCTCGACGTCGACGCCCTCCCGACCGACGCCGCCGTCCGGGCCCGGATCGAGACCGAGCTCCGCGAGGCGGGCCTCGACGCTGCCGTGACGCGCCTGACGGCGCTGGCCCCGGCGCTCGCCGCCTCGATCGACCGGCGCAACCCCCGCCGGGTCGCGCGCGCCCTCGAGATCGCCGAGCTCGCCGGAGACCGGCCGCGGCCACCGGTCCGGGGCTATCCCGCCCCGATCGCGTGGCTCGGGCTCGAGGTCGAGCCCGACACGCACCGGCAGTGGCTCGGGAACCGGGCGCGGGCGCAGTTCGAGGCGGGCCTGATCGACGAGGCGCGAACGCTTCGCGATCGGTTCGACCCCGCTCTGCCGGCCTTCAGCGCGATCGGCTACCGCGAGGCGTGGGCGGTCCTCGACGGGGAGGTTTCGGTCGACGAGGCGATCGAGCGCGACGCCCAGCGCAACGTCGCCTTCGCCAGGCGTCAGCGGACCTGGTTCCGGTCCGAGCCGGCGATCCGCTGGCTGCGGGCGGAGATGGGGGAGGGGAGGCTCCTCGAACCCGCGCTCGGGACCGCGCGCGGCCTGCTCGCGGGGCGCGACTAGGCGACGGCGGCCTTGGTCTCGGCCGTGGCCGTGCGCGCTCGTCGGCGCGGCCTCGACCGCGGTGCCGAGAGCGGCTCGGCGGGCTCCTCGACGACGTCGGCCGTCGGCAGCGCCCGGGTGAGGAAGAGGGCCAGCGCGAGCTCGGCCCGATCGGCCGTCATCGCGTCTGGGAAGGCCAGCCCGAGGACGACCCGACCGTCGCGGCCGAAGCGATGCGAGCGCTCGGTTGCCTCGACGCTCACGGCCCGTCCACCGAGGGCGAGCGCGAGGCGATGCGTGCCGTCGGGCGGCGCGCCCGAGATCGCGATCCGGGCGCCGGTCATCGACAGGTCGAGGACCTCGCAGTCGAGCCCGGCGTAGGTCCCGGGGAGGCCGACCTCGAAGCGGACGCTCGAGCGGCGTTCGGGGGCGAAGCGTTCCGCATGGACCCGGGCCGCGGCCAGGAACGCCAGCGCCGCGTTGACGAGCATCCAGAAGAACGCGCCGTAGACCGCCCAGGGGACCCCGTACGTCACGGGAGTTCGGCCGAGGAGCGTGAGCCCGAACCACGCGGCGGCGACGACGCTGGCCCCGATGACGAGCCGCAGGACGGTCGGGACGTGGGCTCGTCGGCGGCCATCGCCGAGGCGGCCCTTCGGCGTGACGGTGAAGCCGGGCCGGGTGCGCGTCACGAGGGTCAGCGTCGCTCGGAGGTTGGGTGTGAGCCGGACGAGCTCGAAGATGATCGAGAGGATCGGGCGATGGGCGCCCCGGGCGAGTGCGCGGAGCGCGAGCTGCTGCAGCACGAACGTGCCGCAGAAGGCGAGCCCGAAGGTGAGCGCGTCGGCCCGGATCGGCACGGCGCCCGTGAACACGACGGCGATCGGCAGCAGGAGGAAGCCGAGCGACCGCCAGGCGTCGAACCAGCCGAGCAGGGTCGTCGCGTAGGCGACCCGCTGGGTCAGGCCCAGGCCGGGCACGACGAGCGGGTTCTCGATGCGCAGGACCTGCATCGCCCCGGTGCCCCAGCGCAGGCGCTGGGACTGGAACGTGTCCGCATCGCCGGCAGCGAGACCGCGGGCGAGCACCTCGTTGTGGTAGACGGTCCGCCAGCCGTGGCGGTGGAGCCGGATCGTCGTGTGGATGTCCTCGGTGATCGTGTCGGTCGCGACGCCGCCGATCTCGCGCAGAGCCGCGCGGCGAACGACCGCCCCGGTCCCGCACCAGAAGGCCCCGTTCCAGCGGTTCTTGCCGGGCTGGATGATCCGGTAGAAGAGCGTCTGCTCGTGAAACGCGTCCTGCTCCGAGCCCCGGGCCTCGTGCTCGAACGAAGCCCGGTTGTAGAAGTCCTGCGGCGTCTGGACGAG
>DASXWX010000079.1:0-4026 GCA_036503395.1 Candidatus Limnocylindrales bacterium | reverse complement strand
CCGGCCCCGGGCGGCAGTGCCGTCCGGGGCCGTTCCGTGTCGGCGGCACGGAAGCGCTAGCCTCGATCGGTGCAGCGCTACGACGCCGCGACCGCCCTCGTCGTGGTCGACGTCCAGAACGACTTCGCCGACCCGCGTGGCAGCCTCGCGGTCGATGGCGGCCCCCGGATCGTGCCTTTCATCAACGAGCAGATCGCGGCCGCACGGCACGCCGGCGCATTCGTCGTGTACACGCAGGACTGGCATCCCGAGCACACGCCGCACTTCGAGCGCGACGGCGGCATCTGGCCCGTTCACTGCGTCCACGACACCTGGGGGGCGGCCCTCCACGAGGCCCTGACGGTCGACGGTCCGGTCGTCCGGAAGGGCGTCAACGGCGAAGACGGCTACTCGGCCTTCACGATGCGCGATCCGGTCTCCGACGAGACCGTTCCCACCGAGCTCGAATCGCTTCTGCGCGACCGCGCGATCAGGACGGTCGTCGCCGCCGGCCTCGCAACCGACTACTGCATCAAGGCCACTGTGCTCGACGCGATCCGCCTCGGGTTCACGGCCCTCGTCCTCGCCGACGGGATCCGGGCGGTCGAGCGCGAGCCCGGCGACGGCGACGTCGCGATCGCCGAGATGGAGGCGGCAGGCGCCACCCTCGTCCACGAGTACGACGACGGGCGCGTCCACCACGAGCAGGAGCTGTGATCGTCCGCTTCGCGGGCATCGGCGTCGCAACGGCGGCCGCCCTCGGGAGCCTCGCCGTCGCGACCGACCGCCTCCTCGCCGCGCGTGGCGCGAGGGACGACCTCCCGATCGACACCTTCGTCGTGGTCGATGCCCCGCCGGCCGACGTCTGGGCGGTGCTGGCCGACATGCCCGGCCAGCCGCGCTGGATGACGGACCTCAAGGCCGTCGAGCTGCTCGACCCACCGCCCATTCGGGCGGGGTCGCGGGCCCGCGGAATCGTCCGGATCCTCGGCATCCCCGTAGCGGATCCCGTGACGATCACCGCGTTCGACGCGCCGAACCGGTTCGCGATCCGCCATGACGGCCTGTTCGCCGGCGACGGCACGATCGAGCTTCGCCCGGGTGCGGACGGCCGGTCGACGATCGTCCGCTGGCGCGAGCGGCTCGTCCCGCCGCTGCTGCCCCACCTCGCCGGTCGCGTCCAGCGACCCATCCTCCGGCGCGTCTTCCAGGCCGATCTCCATCGCCTGCGACGCCTCGTCGAGCGACCGGCCTGAGATGCAGCTCCACCTCGTCGACGCCACGTACGAGCTGTTCCGCGCCCACTATGCGCCACGCCCGCCCGTTCGCGGCCGCGATGGGGTCGTGCTGTCGGGCGTGGCGGGCCTCGTCTGGCAGCTCCTGACGCTGCTGCGTGACGAGGGCGCCACCCACGTCGGCTGCGCCACGGACCACGTGATCGAGTCCTGGCGGAACGAGGCCTACCCAGGCTACAAGACCTCGGCGGGAATGCCGCCCGAGCTCCTGGCCCAGTTCCCGATCGCCGAGGACGCGATCCGGGCCCTCGGGCTCGTCTGCTGGCCGATGGTCGAATGGGAGGCCGACGACGCGCTCGCGACCGCCTGCCGTCGCTGGGCCGACGACGCCGCCGTCGAGCGAGTCAACATCTGCACCCCTGACAAGGACATGGCCCAGCTCGTCCGAGCCGATCGAGTCGTCCTCCTTGACCGTCGCCGCCGGATCACCTACGACGAGCCGGCGGTCGTGGCCAAGTGGGGCGTTCTGCCCGCCTCGATCCCGGACTGGCTCGCGCTCGTCGGCGACGCGGCCGACGGCTATCCCGGCATCCCCGGCTGGGGCGCCAAGTCGGCGGCCGGCGTCCTGGCCGTCTACGGGTCGCTCGATGCAATCCCGCGGCACGCGAGCGACTGGCAGGTGCCCGGCGTCCGGAACGTCCCGTTTCTCGCGGCGTCGCTCGAGGAGAACGCCGCCGACGTTCGCCTGTACCGCGAGCTGGCGCGGCTCCGCTACGACGCGCCGCTGCCCGAACGTGGCGCCGACGAGCTCGAATGGGGCGGGGCGCCACGAACCGAGTGGTCCGCCTTCTGCGATCGCTGGGGCCTCGACCAGCTCCGCGATCGGCCGCACCGCTGGCGCGACTGAGGCCGCGCCTCAGCGAACGAGCTCGAGCAGCTCGGCGTGGTGAGCCGGTGGAACCGCGAGGACCCCGAGACTCTGGTTCGGCTTCGCGAGATCGAACCACGGACCGCCCTCGAGGTTGGTCACCCGACCGCCGCCGCGCTCGGCGATGAGGCCCGCCGCCGCCACGTCCCAGGCCGAGAGACCCCGCGACTGGACGAACGCGTCGAACCGGCCGTTGCCGACGTAGGCGAGCGACAGCGCCGCGGCGCCCATCGATCGCGAGACCCGGATGCGCTTGCGGACCGCGCGCGCGCGGCTGACAGCCCGCCGACCACCGAGCGCCAGCGAGATCACGAAGTCCTCGATCCGGTCCTTGTCGGATGCCGCGATGGGCGCGCCGTCGAGGGTGGCCGGAGCGCCGGCCGCCGCCGCGAACAGCTCGTCCCTTGCGGGGTCGACGATCACGCCGACGACCGGCGTTCCATCGGCGACGAGTGCCACCGACACGCAGAAGTAGGGAATGCCATTGGCGTAGTTGACGGTCCCGTCGAGGGGGTCGACCACCCACGTCCGGCCCTTCGGAGCGGTGGCAGTCGAGCCGTCGTGTCGAGCGTGCGCGCCGGACTCCTCGGCGAGGATGGCGTCGGCCGGAAAACGCTCCCGCACCGCGTCGAGGATCAATCGCTCGGAGAGGTGGTCGGCCTCGGTGACGACGTCCTTGGCGCTCTTGTAGTCGATCCGCTCGAGGCGCTCGTAGTGGTCCATGAGGAGCTCGCCGGCGGCGCGGCCGACCGTGACCGCGAACTCGAGCTCGCCCGCCCACTCCCCGGCGGCATCCTCTGCAGCCGCGTCGCGATCGCGCTCGATCGGCTCCGCCGTCACGGGCCGCTGCAGCTGACCGCGACCGGTCGAACCTCCGTCCCCATCGTGGTGAGGAGGGCCGAGAAGGTCGCGCTTCGGCCGGCCTCGATCCGGGGCGACTCGACGCTCACCGACTCGGGGCCGATCCCGGGCGAATCCGGGTCGTACAGGCGGCACGATGCGAAGCCGGCCCGCGAGCCCTGGTTCTCGACGACGAGCGTCACCGACAGCCCGGGCGGGCTCGGGACGATCGCGGCGATCCGGCCGTCGAACGGGCCGATCCCCCCAAGGGACAGGCGGCCGACGACGGCGAGGATCGCCACCCCGACCGCGATCGCGAGAAAGACGGTCCCATGGGCCTGCGAGGCGGCCACGTCCTTGAGGCCGAGGGGGTTGCAGCGTTCGCACAGCCCGACGTCGATCGGGACTTCGGCGCCGCAGCGGGCGCAGCCGTGGGTCGGCTCCGGGCGCGACGCGGGCGCGGCTCCGGCCTGCCCGGCGGTTGGTGTCACCGCTCGATTGTTCCACGAGCGTCGCGGGCACGCGCCCGCGACGTCCCTGGCCTACCGCCGTGCGGCCGCGTCGACGAGCGCTGCGACGTCGGCCTCGGTTCTGGCCAGCAGGACGACGCCGTCGGCGCCTGCCGCGCGCCAGCGGGCCGCCTCCTCGCCCGGCGCGTCGATCCAGGGCGAGCCCGCCAGTGCGTCCTCGCCCGAGCGTCCGTTTTCCCAGCCGACGACAACCCGGACGTCGTCCCGGCTCCGCCCGGCCGTGGCTAATGCGTCGGTGAACACCGGAAGAAGCCGATCCAGGTCCTCGGGCCGGCACGTCCACCCGTCCGCGATCCGAGCCGCGATGCGCGCGCCGGTGCGGGTCTGGCCGCCGATGACGATCGGCGGCGGAGGCGCCGGGACCGGCAGGGCGTCCGCGTCGACGAGCGGGTAGAAGGCGCCCGGCCGGGTGACCGGGCCGCCGGTCCAGAGGGCGCGGAGCACGGCGACGGCCTCCTCGAGCCGCGCGACGCGCTCAGCGACGTCGGGGTATGGCCTTCCGTACGCGCGATGC
>DASXWX010000078.1:0-10478 GCA_036503395.1 Candidatus Limnocylindrales bacterium | reverse complement strand
GTCGCGGATGATCGCCTCATTGATCCCGGCGACCTTGATGTCCATCTGGAGGGCGGTGACGCCTTCCCGGGTGCCGGTCACCTTGAAGTCCATGTCGCCGATGGCGTCTTCCTTGCCGAGGATGTCGGTCAGGACGACGTAGCGCCCGTCGGGCTCACTGACGAGCCCCATCGCGGCGCCGGCGACAGGGGCCTTGATCGGCACGCCGGCGTCCATGAGCGCGAGCGTCGAGCCGCACGTCGACGCCATCGAGGTCGACCCGTTCGATGTGACGCACTCGCTCACGACCCGGATCACGTACGGGAACTCGTCATGGTCCGGCAGGACCGGCACGAGTGCCCGTTCGGCGAGATGGCCGTGGCCGATGTCGCGCCGGCTGGGACCGCGCATCGGCTTGTTCTCGCCGGTGCTGTAGGGCGGGAAGTTGTAGTGATGGATGTAGCGCTTCTCGGTCTCGGGGCTGATCGTGTCGATCCGCTGGACGTCCGACGACGAGCCGAGCGTCGCGATGCTGAGGGCCTGCGTCTCGCCGCGCGTGAACAGGCCCGAGCCGTGGGCCCGGGGCACGAGCCCGACCTCGACGCTGACCGGCCGCAGCTCGGTGAGACCGCGGCCGTCGATCCGGATCCCCTCGTCGAGGACGAGCCGCCGGACGGTCTTCTTCTGGAGCAGGTTGAACAGGCCCTTGCTCACGCGTGCCTGGCGCCGCGCGGCCTCGAGCAACGCCGGCGTATCGCCGCCCGTCCGCTGCGCCCGAACGGCCTCGGTGATCGCGTCGCGGAGCGCCGAGATGCGGCCGGGGAGGTCGTTGGCGAACCAGAGCAGCAGGCTGGCCGTCGCCTCGGCGTCAGGCAGCGCCCGGTGACTCTGGGCCAGCTCGATCCCGAAGAAGCGGGCGAGATCCGGAAGCTTGTACGACTCGGCGCCCGGATAGCCCTCCCGGGCGATCACGAGTGTGTCGAGGTACTGACCGGGCTCGAACCTGAACCCGTCGCCCTTTGCCTCCTCGACGAAGCCGAGGTCGAAGCCAACGTTGTGGCCCACGACGAGCGCATCGCCGACGAAGGCGAGGAGCTTGTCGGCCGCCTCCTTGGGGGTCGGCGCGCCCTTGACGTCCTTGTCGGTGATGCCGTGCATCTGATTGCCGACGATCGGCCGACCGGGGTTCACGAACGTCGAGAAGCGATCGACGACCTTCGTGCCCTTGATCTTGACGCCGGCGACCTCGACGAGGTCCGACATCCGCGGGTCCGTTCCCGTCGTCTCGACGTCGATCACGACGAGCTCGCGCTCGGCGTCGGTCGCTGAGGCGAAGGCGAGGACCGAATCGGCCCCGGGCTCGAGATAAGGCAGCCGCTTCGGCTTTCCGACGGCCTCGCGGAGCTGCTCCTGGAGATCGATGAGCGGCTGGAGCGAGCGGTGGCCGAAGAGGATCGCCTCGGCCATCACGTCCTCGGGCAGCAGCTTCGCACCGGCCTCGACCATCATGATCGCGTCACGCGTCCCCGCGACGATCAGGTCGAGCTCGGAGTCGGCAAGCTGGGTGTGCGTCGGGTTGACGACGAACTCGCCGCCGATCCGGCCGACGCGGACCGCGCCGACCGGGCCTCGGAACGGGATCTCGCTGATCGTGAGGGCCGCCGACGCGGCCACGGTGCCGAGGACGTCGGGGTTGTTCTCCTGGTCTGTCGAGAGGACGGTGACCACGAGCTGGATGTCGTCCTTGTAGCCGGCCGGAAAGAGCGGCCGGATCGGCCGGTCGGTCTGGCGGGCGGCCAGGATCGCGTTCTCCGACGGACGGGATTCGCGCTTGATGAAGCCGCCCGGGATCTTGCCCGCGGCGTACATCCGTTCCTCGAAGTCGACCGTGAGCGGGAAGAAGTCGAGGCCCGGTCGGGGCTCCGAGCGGTTCGCGGTCCCGAGGACCATGGTGTCGCCGAAGCGAACGGTGACGGCGCCGCCTGCGAGTCGGGCGAGCTTGCCGGTCTCGATCGTGAGCGTCCGCCCGGCGAATTGCGTCTCGAACATCTGAGACACGGAGAGGGATCCTCCTTACCCGTGGAGGAGGAGTCGACCTGGGCCTGCCGGCCCGCCGGGAGTCGAACGCCGATTTGCAGCGAACCTGAGGTTGCCTCTCGCGAGGCCCGAGGTTCGAAGCGGCGGGTATCCGCCGCGCGGCAGTCGCCTAGCGGCGGAGCCCGAGCCGTCCGATGACGGTCCGGTAGCGCGCGTTGTCCTGCCTGGCGAGGTACGCCAGGAACCGACGGCGCTGGCCAACGAGCTTGAGAAGGCCGCGGCGCGAGTGGTTGTCCTTGGGGAATCGACGGAGGTGATCCGTCAGGCCCTTGATCCGCTCCGTCAGGAGCGCGACCTGGACCTCCGCGGACCCGGTATCGCCCTCGGATCGGGCGTACTCGGACACAACCTGTTGCTTCGTCTCCCGCGCGAGCGGCACTCGGTCCTCCGACACGAATTCTTGCTGAACCTGTCTGCTAACCGGCGGATGGTAGCAGGCGATCCCCGGTTCCGCGAACGGCGACCCCGTGGACGGGGCCGTCAGCGAGCGTGCTCGACGAACGCGAGGCGCAGGCGATGTCCCGCGAGGGCCGCCGCGACATCCCGTTCGACGACGGCGCCGATCGCCTCGACAGCCACCTCGAGACGGCGCGAGCGGCCCGACGGCGTGGCCAGGTCGAGGGACCACGGCGCGGTCGCGGACGCGACGTAGCGACCCACGGGCGGCAGCGCAACGGGCATGGCGGTCCTGAACACCCCGTGCCCGTCGGGCGCGCCGGTCACGGCGTGCCGCCGCCCGAGGAGACGGCGCGCATCGTCGAGGCGGCCGGCCGCGACCGCGGCCCGGATGTCACCGCTCCGCACGGGGCGCCCGTCGAGCAGGTACGGCGCCACGACGATCACCCGGAAGGCCGCTCCCCCGCCCCGCCGGGCCGCCAGCCCCGCCAGCGCGTCCGGCGTGCCGCGGCGCTCGTAGCCGAACGCGGCGTCGGGCGTCATCACGAATCCTGCCAGCTCGACTCGCTGCGCGATCGACTCCACGAACGCGGCGTACGGGGTATGCCGCAGGGCGTCGTCGAAGTGGACGACGACGACGACCTCGACGCCGGCCCGGGCGAGCCGGACGAGGCGCTCCTCGGGATCCAGCAGGAGCGGCGGCGCCTCGCCCCGAACGACGGCGTCGGGATGCGCGTCGAAGGTCAGGACTGTCGGTCGCGCGCCGATGGCCGCCGCCTCCTCGACGAGCCGTCGCAGGAGGTAGGCGTGGCCACGGTGGAGGCCGTCGAAGACGCCGACGGCGACGAGCAGCCGGCCGAGACGCGGTTCGAGCCCGGCGATCCCCTCGACGACCTCGATTTCAGCCACGCTCGACCAGGACCTTCGTGGGTGCGACACGACCGTCGACGCGGCGGCCGATGGCAACCAGCCTGCCCGCGGGACCGACGAGCCTGAGGGGACCGTCGGGCGCGGCCGCGCGGACGAACTGGCCCTCTGCGACGGCGCGTGCCTGCGCGTCGTCGAGGGCGACGATCGGCATCTCGTCGAGGCCGGCATCGACGGGCAGGAGGAGCGCGCCGATCCCCGCCGGACCACCGTCGGCGGCCGCTGCCCGGACACGATCGAGGGCCAGGGCGGCCGCCGCGTCGAACGCGCCGCTGCGGGTCCGTCTGAGGGCACCGAGGTACGCGGCGCTCTCGAGGGCCTCACCGAGGTCGCGGGCCAGCGCCCGGACGTACGTGCCCGCGGAGCATTCGACGTCGACGATCGCGATCGGTCGCCGGCGGTCGGTCCCGTCCCACTCCACGAGCTCGAGGTGGGTCACGGTCACGTTCCGGTCGGGCAGCGTCGGCCGTTCGCCGGCACGCGCGGCGGCATAGGCCCGTCGACCGCCGACCTTGACAGCGCTGTATGCCGGCGGTCGCTGGCGCAGCGGCCCGCGAAACGAGGGCATCGCCGCCTCGACCGCGTCGCGGTCGGGGGCGCGCTCGACAGGCGTCAGCTCGCCCTCCAGATCGTCGGTCGTGGACGATGCCCCGAAGCAGACCGTCGCGCGGTAGGCCTTGACCGCACCGAGGTGATATTCCGCGAGACGCGTCGCCCGGCCGAGGAACAGCGGGAGGACGCCCGAGGCAAACGGGTCGAGCGTTCCGCCGTGGCCGATTCGACGCGTCGCCGCCAGGCGGCGAACGAGGGCGACGACGTCGTGGGACGTCGGACCCGCCGGCTTGTCGACGACGAGGACGCCGTCGAGTCCCGGCCCGCTCCAGCGGCCGCCCCGAGGCATCGGTCTCAGCGGCGGACGTCGGCCGCGAGCCGCGTCGCGGTCGCGAGCACGGCCGGAATCGCGTCGTCGAGGTGCAGGTCGACGGTTGCTCCGGCCGCCCGTGCGTGTCCGCCGCCACCAAACTCGCCGGTGAGGACGGTCGCGTCCACGCCGCCGGGCTTGGTCCGGACCGATAGGCGGGTCCGCTCGCCGGCGTCCTTGAAGAGGATCGCGACCTCTGCCTCCTCGGCCTGGGTCAGCAGGTCGATGATCCCTTCCGAATGGGCGGCGATCGCGCCGGTCGCGTCGAGATCGCCGTCCCGAAGCGTCGACCAGACGACACGTCCCTCCGCGGCGACCGCGAGCCGGTCGAGGACGCGACCGTAGAGGCGAAGCTGGGCCTCCGGCTTCGTCCGGTACAGACGCCTCGAGATGTCCGAGAGCGGCGCGCCGGCGGCGACGAGCGCGCTCGCGACGCGGAGCGTGCGGGGCGTCGCGTTGGGATGGGCGAACGTCGCCGTGTCCATGACGATGCCGGCCATGAGGGCCGTCGCGAGCGCACCGTCGCGGTGGTCGAGCGGCACGCCGAGGGCGAGCGCCAGGAGCGCGGTCAGCTCACAGGTCGCGGCCGCGTGGGGATCGACCCAGTCGCTCGGTCCGACCTCGTCGTTCGAGACGTGGTGGTCGATGACGACCCGCGGCAGCTCGGCGAGGAGGGTCGCGTTCCGCTCGCCGATCGCCCCGATCCGGTCGACCGTCGCGGTGTCGGACAGCACGACGAGGTCGTACTGCCGGGTCGGATCCGGATCAGTTCGGACGCCGTCGACGAGGGGCAGGAAGTCGTAGATCGGCGGTGGCGGATCCGTGCAGGCGATCGTCGCCCGCCCGCCGAGAGCCTCGACGATCATCGCGATCGCGATCGAGCTGCCGAGCGTGTCCGCGTCCGGGTTCTCGTGGCCGATGGCCAGCACGGAGCGGGCGCGTCGGATCCGCTCGACGACCGCGGCCGGGACCGCGCCGACGTCGTCGGCCAGGATCGGCGTCACCGGCGCCGCGGCGCGGCCCGACGGCGCCCGCCGGCATTCGGCATCGTCCGTCGAGGCTGCCGGCGAGGCGTGGCTCGCGGCGATGGGGTTGCCGAGTCCTGATCGCCGTCGCCCGCGCCGCCCGGCGCGTCGCCGTCGTGGCGGACGCGCGCGACGGGCGTCGGCAGCGACTCACCGACCGAGTCGTCGTCGGGCGTCCGGCCCTCCTCGAGATCGGCGAGGAGCTGGAGGACGCGAGTCCCTCGTTCCGCCGAGTCGTCGAGCCGGACCTGGAGCTCCGGGATCCGCTTGAGCCGCAGACGCGTCCCCAGCTCGCGCCGGACATAGACCATGGCCCGCTCGAGCGCGCGGACCGTCGCCCGCCGTTCGGTCTGCTGGCCGATGACGCTGACCCAGACCCGGGCGTGCCGCAGGTCCGGCGACGTCTCGACGTCGGTCACCGTCGCGAACCCGAGGTCGGGATCGGCGATCTCCTTGGCGAGGATCGCCGTGATCTCCTGCCGGAGCAGCTCGTCGATCCGCTGCGTGCGCTGGCTCATCGATCGATCCCGCGCGGGATCAACGGGCGGCGACGATCCGCGACACGGTCTGGGTCGTGAAGCACTCGATGATGTCGCCTTCCTCGAGGTCGTTGAAGCCGGCGAGGCCGATGCCGCACTCGAAGCCTGTCGCGACCTCGCGGACGTCGTCACGGAACCGCCGGAGCGACTCGATCCGGTCGCTCGCGATCACCTTCCCTCCGCGCCAGACGCGTGCGCCGCCGCGGACGATTCGCCCGTCGGTGACGTACGAGCCCGCGATGACCGTGCTCTTGCCGACGCGGAAGATCTGGCGAACCTCGGCCCGGCCCTCGACCACCTCGACCTGCTCCGGCTCCAGCAGCCCGCCGAGGGCGGCCTGGATGTCGTCGGTGAGCTTGTAGATGATGTCGTAGAGCCGAACGTCGACGCCCTCGGCCTCGGCCGCCCGCCGGGCCGTGTCGGTGATCGTGGTGTTGAACCCGACCACGATCGCGTCCGAGGCGGTCGCGAGCATGATGTCGTTGTCGGTGATCTCGCCGGCGCCCTCGTGGAGGACGTTGATCCGGACCTCGTCGGTCGACAGCTGGTCGAGCGCGTGGGTGATCGCGCCGAGCGAGCCCGAGACGTCGGTCTTGAGAATGATCCGGAGCTCCTTCGCCTGGCCGGCCTGGACCTGGCGGAAGAGGTCCTCGAGCGTCGCCCGGCCGCTGCCGTCGCCGCCCTTCGCGGCGACGTCGGCGCGACGGGTCTCGACGGCCGTCCGGGCGGCCTTCTCGTCGGCCACGACCCGCAGGATGTCGCCGGCCTCGGGGACGTCCTGGAGGCCGAGGACGACCACGGCGCTGGCCGGCCCGGCCTTGGCGATGCGCTTGCCGGTCGCGGTCTCGAGCGCCCGGACCTTGCCCCACGTCGAACCGGCCGTGATGACGTCTCCGACCTGGAGCGTGCCGGTCTGGACGACGGCGGTCGCGACAGGACCACGGCCGCGCGAGAGCTGGGCCTCGATGATCGTGCCAACCGCGGCCCGCTTCGGATTCGCCCGCAGCTCCTGGAGATCGGCCACGAGGAGGACCATCTCCTCGAGGGGCTCGATCCCCTCGCCCGTTCGTGCCGACACGGGGACGAGCGGCACGTCGCCGCCGTAGTCCTCGACGATGACGCCGGCCTCGGACAGCTCCGTCTTGACGCGCTCGGGATTCGCGTCGGCCTTGTCGATCTTGTTGAGGGCGATGATGATCGGCACCTTCGCCGCCCGGGCATGGTTGATCGCCTCGAGCGTCTGGGGCATGACGCCGTCGTCGGCGGCGACCACGATGATCGCGATGTCGGTGACGCGGGCCCCGCGGGCGCGCATCGCCGTGAATGCCTCATGGCCCGGCGTGTCGAGGAAGACGATCCGGCGCTCGCCCTTGGAGATCTCGGAGGCGCCGATGTGCTGGGTGATCCCACCCCGCTCGCCGGCCGCGACCGAGGTGCTCCGGATCGCGTCGAGCAGGCTCGTCTTGCCGTGGTCGACGTGACCCATGACGGTCACGATCGGTGCCCGGGGCTGGAGGTCGGCCGCGTCGTCCTCGTCGAAGAGGATCTCCTTGGTCGCCTCGGGCGCCGGGGCCTCGCCGTTCGGCTCGGCGCCGGTGCCGTTCGTCGAAGCCTGGGCGGCTGGCTCCCCGATCTCGTAGCCGAGCTCGCCGGCGACGAGCGAGGCGGTGTCGCGATCGAGAAGCTGGTTGATCGTCGCGAAGATCCCGCTCTTGATGAGCTCCCGGATCACGTCGGCGACGTTGACGCCAAGGAGCTCGGCGAGCTCCTTGACGGTGATCGTCGACGGCAGCTCGATCGCGCCTCGTTCGCGCGGATCGGCTACCTGGACGGCGGCCGCGAACGCGCCGTCGCGGCGCGGCGGCTTGCGCGGACCGCGACGGCCGCGGGTGCCACTCCTACTTCGTGCCACTGCTTCCCTCCTGGATCGTGTTCGTGTCGAGCGTTCCCGTCAGAGCCGGGGCAACCTGCGGAAACGGGACGCCGAGGGCCTTCGAGAGGCCGCCCGGCGAGGCCGCCTTGCGGCGGCAGTCGGGGTCGTCACAGACGTACGCGCCGCGGCCGGGCAGTCGACCCGTCGGATCGGCGACCACCGACCCGTCGGGCTGCCTGACCACGCGGAGCAGCTCTCGCTTCGCATGGCGGGTTCGGCAGACGACGCATGAGCGCAGCGGAACCGGACGCGGGCGTGCACCCGCGGCCCGGCCTACGACGCCACCTCCCCGCTCGACGCCGCCGCCTTCGCCCGACGAGCGCGGGTGGCCGGCTTCGCCGGGGTCTCGTCGGCCGCGGGCGCGACGCCGTCCGACTCGCCGGCCGGCTCGGGCGCGTTGCCATTCGTCGAGACGGCCTCGATCGGCGCGGCTTCCGTGGGCGCCTCGACCACGGCCTCGACCGGCGCCGTGGGCTCGGTGGGCTGCTCCTCGACGGCCCGCGCCGCCTCGGCCGCGGCGACGTCGCTGCGGATGTCGATCCGCCAGCCGGTGAGCTTCGCGGCCAGCCGCGCGTTCTGACCCTCGCGGCCGATGGCGAGCGAGAGCATCCGTTCGGGGACGGTCACCGTCGCGATCCGGCGCTCCTCGTCGATCGAGACGTCGACGACCTGGGCCGGGCTGAGAGCGTTGGCGACGAACACGGCCGGATCGTCGTTCCACGGGATGACGTCGATCTTCTCGCCGCCGAGCTCGGCGACGACGGCCTGAACGCGTGCGCCGCGCTGGCCGACGGTCGCGCCGACAGGATCGAGACCCTCCTGCCGCGATGCCACGGCGACCTTTGACCGACTGCCGGCCTCGCGTGCGATCGCCTTGATCTCGACCGTGCCGGCGTGGATCTCCGGGACCTCGAGCTCGAACAGCCGCCGGAGGAACCCCTTGTGGGTCCGGCTGACGTAGATCTGCGGTCCGCGGGTCGCCCGGCGGACCTCGAGCACGAACGCCTTGACGTTCTCGCCGATCCGGTAATGCTCGAGCGTCGACTGCTCGGTCGTGGCGAGGATGGCCTCGACGCCCTTCCCGACGTCGAGGATGATCGCCCGCGGCTCGACACGGTTGACCGTGCCGGTGATCAGCTCGCCCTCGCGATCGGCGAACTGGTCGAAGACGACGTCGCGCTCGGCCTCGCGCAGGCGCTGGAGGACGACCTGCTTCGCGGTCTGAGCGTGGATCCGGCCGAAGTGCTCCGGATCGAGCTGCTCGTACTCGACGACGTCACCGACGGCCGCCTTCGGGCTGTGGCGGCGCGCCTCCTCGACGGTGAACTCCGTGAGCGGGTCCTCGACCTCGTCGACGACGGCCCGGGCGCGGTAGGCCCGGATCCGGCCGGTATCCGCGTCGATCCGGACGTGGACGTCCTCGTCACCCTCGACGCGTCGGTAGGCCGATTCGATTGCCTCCTCGACCGTCCGGATGAGCTGCTCCCGGGGAACCTGCTTCTCGGCGTTCAGCTGGAGGAGGGCGCCAACGAAGTCTCGACTCACCTTGCGCCTCCCCGTGGTTGTTTCGTTCGCGAACGGCCGCCCCGACAAAAAGAAACGTGGGGGTCACCCACGTTCGGAGGCGGCCGTTCAATTGCCCTGAGTATACACACGGGTCCCGCACGGGCCAAGGTCGCCGACCCCGCGCCGGTGAGCTCCGGCCAGCCTTCGCGGACCCGTGCCTGAGGTCCGGTTCGTGGCCACTGACCACCACCGAGACGGGGTTCGTCACCGTGCGGCCATCTCGGGCCTGTCTGGCGTCGTTTTGCGGTTCAGCACCCACATGACGGACGCAGATCCGACCCCAGGCCCGTCGTCAACCCTGAAACCGGGCTCAGTGGTCGGACATCTCCACAACCGGCGGTCGGGGCGTCGTCCCGGCAACGTCGCCGGGACGCGGAAACCGGCGGGCGACGTAGTCCTCGAGGATCCCCTCGAACTCGCCCACGAGTGCGTCGCCACGGAGCGTCCGGAGCAGCGCGCCGTCGACGAAGACCGGCGCGACCGGCTCCTCGAACGTGCCCGGCAGGCTGATCCCGATGTCCGCGTGCTTGCTCTCGCCGGGGCCGTTGACGACGCAGCCCATCACCGCGACCCGCAGGTCCTCGACGCCGGGCCGCTGCTCGCGCCACTCGGGCATCCGACCGCGCAGGTACGCCTGGATCTGCTGGGCCATCTCCTGGAAGAACGTCGACGTCGTCCGGCCGCAGCCCGGACAGGCCGAGACCTGGGGCATGAACGAGCGGAGCCCGAGCGACTGGAGGACCTGCTGCGCGACCTCCACCTCACGCTCGCGCGGCGCGCCCGGCTCCGGGGTGAGCGAGACCCGGATTGTGTCGCCGATCCCCTCCGCGAGCAGGAGCGACAGCCCGGCGGTCGAGGCGACGATGCCCTTGTCGCCCATGCCTGCCTCGGTCAGGCCGAGGTGGAGCGGGTAGTCGGAGCGAACGGCGAGGCGTCGATAGACGTCCACGAGGTCGCGGACCCCCGACACCTTCGCCGACAGGATGATCCGGTCGTGACCGAGGCCGACGGCTTCGGCCAGCTCCGCCGAGCGCATCGCCGACTCGATCATCGCCTCGATCATCACGTCGCGGCTGTCGCGCGGTTCGGCAGCC
>DASXWX010000077.1:0-1629 GCA_036503395.1 Candidatus Limnocylindrales bacterium | reverse complement strand
TTGGCGTTGTCGAGGATCTCGCCGAGCTCGGCCCTGGCGAGGTCGGCGTGGGCGCGGGCGAGCCCGAGCGCGGCGCCGCGAGTCCGCCCGATCTGCTCGCGTATCCCGGGTGCGGCCTCATCGGCTCCGGCCGGCCGGCCGGGCGGAGGCGGAGACGGCGGTGGCATGGATCCCGGCGCTGGACGGCGTCGCCACGCCGTCGCGCCGCTCGGCGCGGGTCCTGTCGCGGGCGCGGAGGCGTCGGTCACGCCGCCTGTCCGATCGGGCTGCTCGTCCAGGGCTGGGCTCCGGGGGCTCGTGGGGGCCGGGAGGGGGCGGGCCGATCATACCGCCGCCGGGGTTTCGCGCCGGGGAGGCGATCGCTCTCCCGCCGCCGCCCCGTCACGCGGCCGTGAACGCGCGCCAGCCGAGCCGGTCGGCGGCGTCGAAGAAGCCGTAGGTGCGGCGGACCGCCGGATCGTGCGACGAGACTCGCCTCCGGGTCGCGACCTGCCAGAGGAGGCGCTCGAGCTCGACCAGCCGGTCGGCCAGCTCGGCCGGACCGCGCGGGACCGAGATGTCGGCATACGTGCGCAGGGGCGACGGGTAGCGAACCTCGTGGCCGGGCAGCCGCGGGAGGAACGCGAGGACGACGCGCGCGTGGGCCAGCCGCACGAGATCGACCGCGCGAGCGTTTCGGACGAGTGGTCGTCGTGCCGGCCAGAGCTCCCGGACCCGCTCGTCGAGCCGGCCCTCGGCGCCCTCGGCCGCGACCTCCGCCGGCGACCGCGGCGGATCGAGCGCGACGCCGGCGGTCAGCGTCAGGAGGTAGTGGAGCTCGGCCCGACCAACTCCTTCGGAGCGGAGCCAGCCGCGAAACCCCGCCTGGATGCCCTCGACGTGCGGCAGCGTGGCGTCGGCGAGGAACTCGACGCCGTCGTCGGGCAGCACGCCGTCCCCGATCGCGGCGTCGAGCAGCTCGCGCGTCCGCCGCACGAGCGCGAGGAGCTCGTCCAGCTCGGCGAACCCGGTCCCCTGGATGTCGGCCATTCGTGCCTCCGTCCGGCGGTTCACCCCGAGACTCCGTCCTCCCGGCCGCCAGTGCGACCGCGCGATCGTCGCCCCCGAGCGGGACGATCGTACGACGGGCTCCTCGCGACGATCTCGCGAACCGGTCGCCACGGCTATCGATCGGCGGACAGGCACCCGCCGCGACGAGGCTGGGTTACGCTCCGGATCGATGGAGCCGATCGCAAGGGGTCCCGGTACGACCGTCGTGCCGGAACCCGGGTCCACTACCGGCACGGCGGTCGGGCGCGGGATTCGGACGGCCAGGATCCTCGCCGTCGGCAGCGAGCTGACGAGCGGCGACACGCGCGACACGAACGCCTCGGAGCTGGCCGCCGACCTGGCCGGTCGCGGCGTCACCGTGAACGGGATCCATCTCCTTCCGGACGACCGGGCGGTGATCGCCGGCGCCTTCCGGTCGGCCTTCGCCGAGGCAGATCTCGTCGTCGCCACCGGCGGCCTCGGTCCGACTCCCGACGACCTGACCCGCGAGGCGCTCGCGGACGCGATCGGCGAGGCGCCCGAGGTGGACGCCGAGCTCGAGGCCTGGGTTCGCCAGCTCTGGGCGCGGCGCCGAATCCC
>DASXWX010000076.1:0-1587 GCA_036503395.1 Candidatus Limnocylindrales bacterium | reverse complement strand
GACGTGCGGCAGCCCTCGGCCGTTCGCGACCTCGTGGATCCCGTCCTGGATCCGCTCCCCGGTGTGACGGATCGTCTCGAGCGCGTCGGTGTCGCGGATGATCTCGAGCGTCTTCGTGGCGGCCGCCGCGGCGATCCGGTTGCCGGCGTACGTTCCGCCGTGGCTCACCTTCTCCGGCAGCAGGCTCATGACCTCGCGCCGACCGGCGAACGCGGCCGCGGGGTAGCCGTTCCCCATCGCCTTCGCATAGCTGGCGATGTCCGGCTTGATTCCGAAGTGCTCGGCGGCGCCGCCCCGGGCGAACCGGAATCCGGTCTTGACCTCGTCGAAGATCAGGAGGATGCCGAACTCCTCGGTCAGCGCCCGGAGACCCTCGTGGAACCCGGGTCGGGGCAGGATGCCCTGGGCGTTGCCGAGGACGGGCTCGACGATGACGCCGGCGATGTCGTCGCCCTCACGCTCGAACAGGCGGCGAAGGAATTCGAGGTCGTTGTAGGGCGCCGGGATCACGGTCTCGGCAACCGCACCGGGGATGCCCCGGCCCCATGCGAGGCGCGTCGGATTGTCGCGGTCGCCGAGCTCGCCCACGTCGTTCGGGAGAACGCTGATCAGCGCGTAGTCGTGCACGCCGTGGTACTGGCCCTCGAACTTCACGATCTTGCTGCGGCCCGTGTACGCCCGGGCGAGACGCATCGCGTGCATCGTCGCCTCGGTCCCCGACACGGTGAGCCGGGCCATATCCGCCCAACCGGACAGCTCGCAGACGAGCTCCGTCGCCCGGACCTCGTCCTCGGTCGTGAGCGAGAAGCTGACCCCGAGCCGCATCCGCTCGTTGACGTAGTCGTCCACCCGCGCGTCGGCGTGGCCGAGGATCACCGGGCCGTAGCCCATCCGGAGATCGACGTACTCGTTGCCGTCGACGTCCCAGATCCGGCCGCCGCGACCGCGATCGAGGTAGATCGTGTCCTCGCCCCAGGCCCGGAAGTTCGAGTTGGTACCGCCGGGCATCGTCTGTCGGGCGCGGTCATAGAGCGCGTGCTGCCGATCACGGGAACGTGCGGCGACCTGGCGGGTCGTCGGGTCGGCGGTCATGAATCCTCCCGAAACGTCGGCTGCCGCGTGTCGTCCGGCCGGCCTGCCGGCGCCGGCGCAGCCCCGATTCGCGGGGCGTTGCGCGGTACGGAACGCGTGCGATCGTGACACAGGAATGCCCGCTGCGTCAACGGAATTCGTGCTCGGGCGTAGCCTTTCGCCCGAAACTCGTGCGATCTGGTGGCGTGCGCTCGAGACATGGCGAGGGCCGGCGGGAGGCGGTGCGCGAGCGTGCGCTGCAGGAGCTCGGCGTCGACGCCGCGAGCGCCCGGGCGCCGACCGCGTCATGCTGGGCGACGGAGGTGCGAGATGACCAACGAGCAACACGACGCGCCGGGTCGGCGGCAACCGGGTCCCGTCGGCCGACCGAACGACGACGAGACCGATCGAACCGACCTCGACATGGACGAACCCGACGAGGGCCTCGGCGTTCGACCCTGGGCCGCCCGCGACGTGACCCGCGAGGAGGCGCTCCGCCTGCTCGGCGGCGCCCCC
>DASXWX010000075.1:0-2643 GCA_036503395.1 Candidatus Limnocylindrales bacterium | reverse complement strand
CCTCGCCGGCGTCGCCGTGGCGGTCGGCGATCGGGATCACGACGACCTGGACGGGCGCGAGCCAAAGCGGCAGCGCGCCCGCGAAGTGCTCGACGAGGATCCCGATGAACCGTTCGAGCGACCCGTAGATCGCACGGTGGATCGCGATCGGTCGGCGCCGCTCACCCGCCTCGTCGACGTACGAGAGGTCGAAGCGTTCGGGCAGCATCAGGAGGTCGACCTGGATGGTCGCCATCTGCCACTCGCGCCCGAGCGCGTCGTCGATGTAGATGTCGATCTTCGGCGCGTAGAACGTTCCGTCCTTCGGCTTCATCGAATAGGGTGCTGCGGCCCGGTCGAGGGCCGCCCGGATCAGGCCCTCGGCCTCGTCCCACTGTTCGGGCGTCCCGAGCGCGTCGTCCGGCCGGGTCGCGAACGTGTAGCGCGGCTCCAGCCCGAACCACGAGTAGACCTCGCGGACCATGCCGAACAACGCCTCGAGCTCGTCGGCGAGCTGGTCGGGCCGGACGTACAGGTGCGCGTCGTCCTGGATGAACTGGCGGACCCGGGTCAGCCCGTGGAGGACGCCGGAGCGTTCGTTTCGGTGGAGCCGCCCGTACTCGGCGTATCGGAGTGGCAGGTCGCGGTAGGACCGGACGCGGCTCCGATAGACGAACGTCGACTCGGGGCAGTTCATCGGCTTGAGGCTGTAGGTCTGGCCCTCGACGTCGAGCCGGAACATGTTGACGTCGTAGTGACCCCAGTGCCCCGACTGCTCCCAGAGCTTCTTGTGGACGAGGATCGGCGTCGAGATCTCCTCGTAGCCGAGCCGCTCCTGGAGCTCACGCATCGCGCTCTCGAGCGTCCGCCAGATCCGCTGGCCCTTGGGATGCCAGAAGGCCGAGCCCGGCGAGACGTCGTGGAAGCTGTACAGGTCGAGGGCGACGCCGAGCCGGCGGTGGTCCCGCTTCTTCGCCTCCTCGCGGCGCCAGAGGAACTCGTCGAGCGCCGCCTGGTCGGCGAAGACCGTGCCGTAGATCCGCTGGAGCATCGGCCGCTTCTCGTCGCCGCGCCAGTACGCGCCCGATACCGCGAGCAGCTTGAACGGTCCGATCCGGCCCGTGCTCTCGACGTGCGGCCCCTTGCACAGGTCGCTGAACGAGCCATGCTCGTAGAAGCTCGCAGAAGGCAGCTCGCTCCCCTCCCCCTTCGCCTTCGCGGCGAGGTCGTCGAGGATCTCGACCTTGAACGGCTGGCCCGCCCGCTCCTCGCGGTCGCGCGCCTCCGCGAAGGGCACCTCCGACCGAACGAACCGGTGGTCGGCCTTCACGCTTTCGGCCATCCGCGACTCGATCCGCTCGAGGTCGGCAACCGTCAGCGCGCGCCCGATCTCGAAGTCGTAGTAGAAGCCGTCGCGGATCGCCGGCCCGATGCCGAGCTTCGTGCCCGGGAACAGGTCGAGAACCGCCTCGGCCATGACGTGGGCGGCCGAATGGCGCATCGGGTCGAGAGGATCGCCGGCGGTCGCGTCGAGGAGCTCGTCCGCAGACCCACGCTCGGGCACGACGAGCGCGAGGTCGTCGCCCTCGTCGGCGTCGGCCGGCAGCGTCGCCACCGGGCCTTCGCCCTTGATGTCAGGGCCGTCCTGGACGCTCATCGCGTACCTCCACGCAAACAGAAAACCTCCCGTCCCGACAGGACGAGAGGTCGTTCAGATCTCCCGCGGTTCCACCCGCCTTCGACGCCCGGGGCCAGCCGTGGCCACGAACGTCGCGCTCGTGCCGCGCTAACGGGCGGATCCCGGGCCGGTTCGCCGGCCGCTCACGGGTGGTGCTCGTCGCCGGGCTGGGCGGCCGCGACTCTCAGCCGATGATCGCGGCTCTCTGGTGCCTTCCGACGGGAGCGTGTCCCGCTCGACGCGTTGTCGTGTTCGTGTTGGTGGGCGGTAGAGGACTTGAACCTCTGGCCTCATGCATGTCAAGCATGTGCTCTAACCAACTGAGCTAACCGCCCTCGGAGCCGGGATTGTAGCCGATGGGTTCGGGCGCACGGCTCGCGTCAGCCCGGTTCCTCGTGCGCCTCGACGGCGGATTGAGCTCGTTCCAGGCCCGCGGCGACACCCGCGCCCGGCGGAACCCCCGCGACCGCCGTCACGAGGCGCAGGTCGCCGGCCTCGCCCGACATCCGCTGCTCCCAGCGGGCGCGGATCCGCTCGACGACCCGCTCGGCCTGGCGGGTGCGCGTCTCGGGGAGCAGCAGCTCCAGCCGCCCCGGGCCCACACGGGCTACGCGGTCGGTCTCGCGCACGATCCGCGTCGTCGCCTCGACGAGCCGCCACGAGCCCCGCTCGAGATCGGCGGCGCGACGGCCGTTCGTCGACTGCGACACGATGGCGAGCACCGCGACGGCGGCCGGGCGGCGATAGCGACGAACGCGCTCGTCTTCGCGCCGAATCGCGTCCAGGAACGAGAGTCGCGAGTCGAGGCCTCCGAATGCGCTCATCGCGCCGGCGCGGCCGCGACCTCGATCGTCGGCGTGGGCCTCCGCGTCGGACGGGGCGGGAGACCGGATCAGGGCGTCGATCGTACCGACTGCGCGGTGGTCGTCATGGGCTGGCAGCGCGAAGCGAGTGCGCTTCGTCTTGGGGAGGTCGGTCATGGGCTC
>DASXWX010000074.1:0-7083 GCA_036503395.1 Candidatus Limnocylindrales bacterium | reverse complement strand
TTATACGTGGCGCACCTGGACCCGCAGCTCGGTGACGTGGCCGCCGCCCGGCGCGGCGCGGAAGGCGTCGAGCAGCTCGGCGGTCCGGAGTCGGAGCTCCTGGGCGACGATCGGGCGATCGGCGTCGACGATGAGAAGCGATCCCACGATCCGGACGAGCCGCGAGCGCCCCGCCGCAGCCGGCACCCGCTCACCGACGATCGCGGTCCACGTCGCCGCCGCACGGGCGAGGCGGAGCTCCTCCTCGAGCCCGAGGCGGCGCGCCGCATCGGGCAGGAGGTCGCCGATCCGTTCCATCGGCCGCCGCCGGCGCCCTTCGCTCATCACGCAGCCGCGGGCTCGATCCGTGCGCCGCTCGTGGTCGTCGTCACGCGCCACGGCGTCCCGGCCCGGCGCAGACGCGGGTCGAGGTCGTCGAGGGTCGTCGTCGTCACGAAGGCCTGGGGCAGGCCCGCGATCCGCCGGACGAGGTGGGCCCGTCGTTCGGGGTCGAGCTCGCTGAAGACGTCGTCGAGCAGAAGCAGCGGCCGCCGCCCGTCCCGCGCGGTCAGTACGTCCACCTCGGCGAGCTTGAATGCCAGGATCGCGGTCCGCTGCTGGCCGCGCGAGGCGAACGACGCGAGGTCGCGCCCGCCGAGCTCGAAGGCGACGTCGTCGCGGTGCGGACCGACGACCGTCGTCCCGTTCCAGACCTCCTTCTCGGCCGTCTCTGCGAGGCGCCCGGCGAGCGCGGTCCGCGGATCGTCGCCCCGCGTGAAGGCGACGTTCGACACGTAGCGGAGCCCGAGCGCCCCGAGCGGCCCCTCGTCGGGAGCGATCTCGGCATGGGCGTCCGCGACCGGCCCGGCGAGCTCGTCGAGCAGCGCGAACCGGGCAGCGACCACCGCGGCGCCGGCATCCAGGAACGGCTCGTCCCAGAGCCGAAGCTGGTCGCGAAGCGAGGCGCGGTCCGGCTCCTCGGCCTCGCGGACGGCCCTGAGGAGCGCGTTGCGCTGCGCGAGCGCCCGTCCGTACGTCGCCAGGTCGGTCAGGTAGGTCGGGGTTCGCTGGCCCGCCAGCCGGTCGAGCGCCTCGCGCCGGAGCGACGGCGGCCCGACCACCAGGAGCATCTCCTCCGGCGCGAAGACGACGACCCGCAGCACGGATCGGAGCGCGACCGCGCGACGGGGAACGCCGTTGACGCGGACGCGCTTGCGGACGCCGTTGCCGGCCCGGACCATGGCAACCTCGATCTGCTCGTGCCGGTCGGCATCCGCGACATCCCCGACGAGGCGGGTCAGCTCGCCGCCCCAGCGCACGAGCTCGAGGTCCGTCGATGTCCGGTGCGAGCGTCCCCAGGCCAGGACCACGATCGCCTCGAGCAGGCTCGTCTTGCCCGACGCGTTCGGTCCCCACACGAGCTGGGGCCCGTCGCCGAACGCGAGGCCCGCCGCTGCGTACGCGCGAAACCCCTCCAGGCTGAGCTCGCGCACGACCGAGCCGGCGACGGTCGTCGAGGAAATTAGGACGTCGTCCGGACCGGCATGACGACGTGGACGTAATCGGCGTCGTCGAGGGGCCTGAAGACGCCCGGCGAGAGCGGCCCGTTGAGCTCGAGCGCGAACTGCTCGGCGTCAACGTTGGTCAGGACGTCGGCGAGGTAGCGGGCGTTGAAGGCGATCGTCGTTCCGTCGCCCTCGACCTCCGCTCCGACATTGCCCGTGTAGTCGCCGACGTCGGCGTTCGCCGTCACCGTGACCCCGGCCGAGCCGTTCGAGCCGATCGCGAGCTTGACGATGTTCGCGGAGCTGCTCGCGATCAGGGCCGCCGGCCGAACGGCACGGAGCAGCTCGTCGCGCTCGAGGACCGCACGGGTCGAATGGGACGCCGGCAGGACCTGCTGGTAGTTCGGGAACTGGCCGTCGATGAGGCGGCTCACGAGGTCGACGCCCTCGACGTGGAACAGGATCTGGTTGCGGGCCTGGGCGAGGATGACGTCGACCGGCTCGTCGGTGTCGGCCAGGACGCGGACCAGCTCGGCCAGCGCGCGGGCGGGAACCACCACGCTGGTCTCTGCGACCGGGTCGAGCGTCTGGATCGTCTTGACCGCGATCCGGTAGTTGTCGGCGGCCGCAAGCGTCACCCGATCGCCCTCGAACCGGGCGAGCACGCCGGTGAGGATCGGCCGCGCCTCGTCGGTCGCGGCGGCGAAGATCGTCTCCTCGAGCGCCTCGCGCAGGACCTTCTGGGCGATCCGCGTGGTCGGCCGCTCGCCGGCGGTCTGAATGGCCGGGAACTCGTCGGCGTCGATGCCCTTGATGTGGGTCGCGAACGGCCCGGAGCTGACGTAGAGGAGCTCGGCCGCGCCCAGCTCGAGGTCGACCCGCTCGGACGAGGGCAGGCTGTTGACGAGGTCGGTCAGCAGGCGGGCCGGTACGGTGATCGCGCCGTCGGTGTCGATCTTGCCGGCGACCCAGTACGTGATCCCGATCTCGAGGTTGGTCGCGGTCAGCTTGAGGCCCGCGTCCTCGGTCTTGAGGAGGACGTTGGCCAGCACGGGCAGGGTGCTGCGGGTGGAGACCGCGCGGCTCACGACGGACAGGCCGCGGGCGAGGTTCTCCTGCATGACGGACAGCTTCACGGTCGCCTCACTCCAGCGATCGCCAGGTCGGCCGCGCGGGCCGTGGACGGGGTATCGAATTGTCGTCCAATCTTCTCACCCCGTCATCACCGTCATCAGGGCGTGGACGCCGTGGGCAGTCGTGCTCACGCCCGTTCCGACCCGTGGTGCAGCACCGGCGGCTCGACGTGGACGCGCCGGGCCGGGCGGTGGATCGGTCGTGGGTGACGCTGTGGACGGTGGGGTCCGGAACGGGTCGGTCGTGGCCCGGAGGACACGATCTGGTGAGGTTCGTCCACCGTCGGAATCGGTTGTCCACCGAATGGGGCGCCTTTTCCACCGCCGTGCAAGGCGCGTGCAATCTCGCGCCCGGCGAGTGCAAGAAGTCCGGACCGCCCCGGGTTCGACCTAGTCGGCGTAGATCAGCTCGCGGACGGCGGCGATCTCGCGCCGCAGCTCGTCGTTCGCGGCCGACTCCCGGTTGATCTTGTCGCACGCGTGGAGGACGGTCGAATGGTCCCGGCCGCCGAGCTCGGCGCCGATCCGGAGGAGCGAGGCGTCGGTCTCCTCGCGCATCAGGAACATCGCGATCTGGCGCGGCAGCACGATCGCCTTGTCGCGCTTCTGGCCGCGCATCGCGTCCATGTCGAGACCGTAGTAGTCGGCCACGGTCTGGGCGATCCGCTCGGGCGTGACCATCCGCTTCTTCGGGTTGTAGAGGACGTTCGAGAGGACGGCCTGAGCCAGCTCGATCGTGATCGGCATCCCGCCCATGCTCGCGTAGGCCACGATCCGGTTGAGGGCGCCCTCGAGCTCGCGGATGTTGCTGACGACCTTGCGGGCGATGAACTCGATGACGTCGGAGCCGATCGAGACGTCGCCCTCCTCGGCCTTCGAGCGGAGGATCGCGATCCGGGTCTCGAGATCGGGCGCCGTCAGGTCGGCGATGAGGCCCCACTCGAATCGGCTTCGGAGCCGTTCCTCGAGGGCCTGGATCGCCTTCGGCGGCCGGTCCGAGGTGAGGACGATCTGCTTGCCGTCCTCGTGGATCGCGTTGAACGTGTGGAAGAACTCCTCCTGCGTCCGCTCCTTGTCGGCGATGAACTGGATGTCGTCGATGAGGAGCAGGTCGATCCGGCGGTAGCGGGCCCGGAAGTCGTCGACCTTGCCCTGCTGGATCGAGGTGATGAACTCGTTCGTGAAGCGCTCCGAGGTCGCGTAAACGACCTTCTTGCGCGGGAACTTCGCGATGACCTGGTTGCCGACGGCATGCATGAGGTGGGTCTTGCCGAGGCCCACCCCGCCATAGAGGAAGAGCGGGTTGTAGGCGTGACCCGGCCGCTCGGCGACCGACAGGCTCGCCGCGTGGGCGAGCCGGTTCGCCGACCCGACGATGAAGTTCGCGAACGTGTACCGCGCGTTCAGCCCGGACGAGGCGCCGTCAGGAGCGCCGACGCGGGTCGGCTCGAGGCGGACGGATTGCCTCCCGCCGTCGGACGGATACGGGCCGTGGCCGTTGCCGTCGCTCCGATCGCCCGCCGCCGCGTCGTGAGCCGACACGAGGAATTCGACCTGGACGCTGTAGCCCACGATCCGGGCCAGCGTCTGGGAGATCAGCGACCGGTAGCGGGTCTCGAGCCAGTCCTTGGCGAAGCCGTTCGGGACCGCGATCCGGAACCGGTTGTCGTCGACCTGGACGATCTGCGTGTCCCGGAGCCAGGTCTCGAAATTCGCCGGCGACAGCGACACCTGGAGCTCACCGAGTGCCGCGCGCCAGACGTGCTTCGCATCCATCGATCTGACGGGAACCCTGCTCTGTCGGACTGCGATGGGTAGGCGGTACCGGGGACCGCGGGGTCGGGGAAACCGGGCGCAAGAGGCGATCTTGTCGGGCTGCCAAACCCGGGCTGTATCGCTGCCGCGGGCTCCTCCGGGGGCTCCGGACGGACCTGCCCGGGGCGTCCCGGCGCCGAGGGCTGGCAGAAGATACACCGGCCCGACGGGGGCCTGCAAGGCGATTCGGCATCCGAACGTCGATACTCCCTGGGGGTATCGTGCTCCGGGCGGGCGAATCGCAGGCACGACAACGCGGCCGCGAACGTTTGACACTCGTTTTCCGGCCCCCCTATGATCCGCCGCGACGACGAACGCGCCACGCGCTCTCGGGCGCCGGCGCGTTTGTGTGCCTCTGGAGGCCGACATCCGGCAATCGTCGGAGGCCGGGAGCGGGGAGTCAGGCGCAGGCCGAAATGAAGCAGACGTACCAGCCCAAGAAACGACACCGCGCCAAGGAGCATGGCTTCCGCGCCCGAATGAAGACGACGGGCGGTCGACGCGTGCTGGCTGCACGGCGGGCCAAGGGTCGCAAGCGGCTGACGGCCTGACGACCGGCGGTCCCGTCAGGGCCCGCCCGGTCGTGCTCTCGCGACCGCGGGACTTCGAGGCCCTCCAGCGCGAGGGGACGATGCGGTCGAGCCCGCTGATGACCGTCCGATTCCGGCGAACCGATCTCGACGCAACCCGGTTCGGACTGTCGACCGGTCGGCGAATCGGCGGCGCCGTCGCCCGTAACCGGGTGAGGCGTCGACTCCGCGAGGCGCTCAGGGTGATGGCGCCCTCGTTCCGGCCCGGCTGGGACGTTCTCATCATCGCCCGGCCCGCGCTCGTCGCGGCCGACCACGACGCGCTGGTCGGACAGCTCCGGCGGCTCCTCGAGCGGGCCGGCGTGATCGGAGGACAGGCGGCGACGTGAGGCACCTGGGGATCGGGCTGATCAGGCTCTACCGGGCCGTCTTCTTCTGGCTGCCGTCGAGCTGCCGGTTCGAGCCCACGTGCTCGCGCTACACGGAGCAGGCGATCGCGAAGTACGGGCTCGTGCGGGGGAGCTGGATGGGGGCTCGCCGGATCGCCCGCTGCCATCCCTGGAATCCCGGCGGCTACGATCCCGTCCGGTGATCGACGCTCGACTTGCGGGTCGTCTCCCGTTCCGGCCCCGACGCGCCGACCTGCTCGCGCTCGCCGCACTGGCGGCGATCGTCGTCTTCCTCGCGGCCTGCTCTGCGACCGGCTCACCGGCACCCTCCGCCTCGGGTGCGGCGGCGAGTGCCTCGCCGAGCGCGTCGGCGACGCTCCCGCCCGCCGCCCATCCCCTCCAGCCGGCGAGCCCGGGCGCCGACCCGTTCTCGTTCTTCGCCTGGGTCTTCACGCCGGTCTTCCAGGTCCTCTTCATCGCGCTCGTCCTGCTCGACAGACTCCCGTTCTCGAACATCGCGATCGCGATCGTCCTGCTGACGCTGATCATCCGGACGATCCTCATCCCCCTCTACCGACGCCAGCTCGTCAATCAGAAGCGGATGCAGCTCATGGCGCCCGAGCTCAAGGAGCTCCGCAAGCGGTACAAGGACCGCACCGAGCGGATGGCCGCCGAGCAGGAGTTCTACAAGTCGCGCGGAGTCAACCCGGCCGGCGGCTGCCTGCCGCTCGTCCTCCAGTTCATCTTCCTGATCCCGATGTACTCGGTCTTCAGCGCGGGGCTCACGAACTTCAATCCGCAGGCGATGGTCAACGTGTTCGGGGTCCCGCTCGTCGACCTCCATTGCCCTGCCCAGCCGACGATCATCGATGCGGCCCACGGCATCGTGAAGCCGTGTCTCGACACCGTCGTCCTGGGCGTCGACTGGAGTCGTCCGGAGGTCATCCTCGGCCAGCCCGGCGCCCTCTTCTCGGGGCTCAGCCTGCTCGCGATCATCTCGTCGCTGCTCCAGATGGTCGCGTCGCGGATGACGATGCCGCCGGCCGAGGCGAGCGACGACCCGAACGCGCGGATCCAGCGCCAGACCCTGCTGATCGTGCCGCTCTTCTCGCTCGTCTACGGCAGCATCCTGCCGGCAGGCCTCTTCCTCTACTGGATCGTCGGCACGATCTACCAGATCGTCCAGCAGTACTTCATCCTCGGCCTCGGATCGCTGTTCCCGATCTTCGGCTGGTACCCCGAATTCGCCCGCAATCACACGCCGCGGTTCCCGGTCTCGATCCCCGAGCCGCGACACACGAGCAAGACGCCCAACGCACGTCGCGAGCGATCGGCGGATGATCGTGCGGTCTCAGCCGCCAAGACCATCCGCCAGCGCGGCCGCCAGGGCCGACGAGGGAGACGACGCTAGTCATGAGCGCATACAAGGAGTTCACCGGAAAGTCCGTCGAGGAAGCCCTGCGCCTCGCCCGCGAGGAGTTCGGCGTCGGCCTCGACGACCTCGACTTCGAGATCCTCACCGCGGGCAGTCGCGGGGTCCTGGGCATGGGCGCGGAACCGGCCCGCATCGTCGCGGCACCGCGCTCCGCGCTCGGCGGTGCCGCACCGAAGCGCGAGGCGGCGGCCGCCCAGCCCCTGCCGCCGCGGCCGCCGCGCGAAGGCGGTCCGGACCGGCGCGGGTTCGGCGACCGCGGCGACCGCGGCGACCGAGGCGACCGAGGCGACCGAGGCC
>DASXWX010000073.1:0-7768 GCA_036503395.1 Candidatus Limnocylindrales bacterium | reverse complement strand
GAGGTTTCGGCCTCGAGAGCCCTGGCGCGGGGCCGGCTCTCGCTCAGGATCGTGCAGCCGTGGGCGACGAGCTCGAGGGCGCGCGAGGCACGATCGAGGTCCTCGACCAGCGCGCCGCGGAGGGCCGCGAACGGCGCCGGCGATCGAAGGGCCCTGGCCTCATCCGCGTAGCGCGCGACCGCGTCGAGGGCGGCGGCCAGATTCGGCCCGACCTCCGACGGCGCGACCTGGTGGCGGCGAACGGCGTCGATCCGCTCGCTGACGCCGGCGAGCGACGTCTCGGCGCGACCGGCGATGTCGGCGATGCTGCGCCGGAACGACTCCGCCTCACGAGTTTCGCCGAGGATCCTGCCCGCGCGGCGGCCGAAGATGGCGACGGCGCTCGCGAGGGCGATGAAGGCCGCGACGGAGAGGACGAGCGCCGGCTCGCTCATGCCGGAACCGCGTCAGGCGGAGCGGTCGCGGAGGGCCGCGAGCAGGGCGCGGCCGACGGCGGCCTGATCGCCGACGACGAGGACGTCGGCGAACTCGGCGATCGGCGCGTCCGGATCGCGATTGACGGCCACGATCGTGCCCGCGGTCTGCATCCCGACCTTGTGCTGAATCGCGCCGCTGATGCCCATCGCGAGATAGAGCTGGGGCTTGACGATCTTGCCGGTCTGACCGATCTGGACCGCGTACGGAATCCAGCCGGCGTCCACGGCCGCGCGCGTCGCCCCGACCACACCACCGAGGGCGTCGGCGAGCTCTCGCAGCAGCTCGAAACCCTCGGGGCCGCCGACGCCACGGCCGCCCGCGACGATCACCCGCGCCTCCTCGATCGACTGCGCGGCCGCCTCCGAGGTGAGGCGGCCGGTGATGGTGACCGCCGGGAGCTCGAGCGGCATCTCCATGTTCAAGGACTCGACGCTGCCGGGCGCGTCGAGCGGAGCCGCGTCGACGACGTTCGGACGGATCGTGATCAGCCCACCCGAGCCCGTGAATGAGCTCGTCGTCAGCTGCTTGCCGCCAAACGCGCTCTCATCGACCGTGGGTCCCCCGTCGCCCCAGCCGACCGCGGTCGCGTTGGCGAGGAGCGGGAGCTCCAGGAGGGCACCGGCGATCCCCGCGACGTCCCGGCCCTCGGGTCCGGCGCCCGTCACGAGATAGGCGACGCCGTCACGGCGGCCGAGGGCGGCAATCCGCTCGGCCGTGACCGCCGCGGACGCACGCTCCCCGGCGGCAGAATCCGTGACCGCGAACACGCGAGGAAGGAACCGGGCCAGCTCCTGGGCGGCACCCACCGGGTCGGCGGCGACGACGACGCCGACGGCCTCGGCGCCCGCCTGCGCCGCGATCTCCCGGGCGGCAGTCGCGGTCTCGGTCGCGATCCGGGCGAGCGAACCGTCGGCCGCGAGCTCACCGTGAACCCAGACCGAACCCGCCATCAGACGAGCCTCCGCTCGGCGAGGAATGCGACGACCTGGCGGGCCGCCTCCTCGGGCTCGTCGCGGATGACGCGCGTCGCTCCGCGCTCCGTGGGCGGCCGGACCTCGCCGACCTTGGTCCCGGCGGCCGCCGCACCTACGGTGGCGGGATCGACGCCGAGGTCGGTGAGCGAGCGGACCTCGATCTCCTTCGATCGGGCGGCCATGATGCCCTTGAGCGAGGGGTAGCGGGGCGCGCCGAGGGCCTGGGTGCAGGTGATCAGGGCCGGAATCGCCGCCTCGAGGACCTCGTGGCCCGTGGCGGTCAGCCGGTTCACGCGGACCCGGCCGTCGGACGGCTCGATCGTGGCAGCGAACGAGAGATACGGCAGTGGCATCCGCGCGGCGACACCGGCGCCGACGACGCCGGCGACGCCGTCGGACGTGTCGGCGCCCGCCAGCACGAGGTCGAACTCGAGCGTGCGGAGAACCGCCTCGAGGACGCGGACGGTCGTGAGCCAGTCCGATCGCTCGAGCGCCGGATCCGTGACCATGACGGCGCGGTGAGCGCCCATCGCGAGCCCCTTCCGGAGGGCGTCGCGCCCGCTCTCCGGGGTCATCGCCACCAGCGTGATCTCGTGCTCCTCGTCGGGCCGCGCCTCGATCAGCTTGAGGGCCGCCTCGAGCGCGTACTCGTCGTTGCCGTTGATCACGGCCGGCGCGGCGGCGCGGTCGACCCGGCCGTCGGCCGTCAGGCGCTCCTGGCCGGACGCCGGGTCGGGCACGGGCTTGGACAGGACGACGATCCGCACCTCAGGGGCCCGTCACGACCCGGTCACGCGTGTCCGAGGAGGGCGCGTGCCACCACCAGCCGCTGGATCTGCTGCGTGCCCTCGTAGAGCTGGGTGATCTTCGCGTCGCGCATCATCCGCTCGACCGGGAACTCGTCGATGTAGCCGTAGCCGCCCAGGACCTGGACGGCGTCTGTGGTGACGGCCATCGCGGCGTCGCCGGCGACGAGTTTACAAATAGCCGCCCAACGCGCGGCCGCGGGACTCCCGCCTTCGATCTCGGCGCATGCCTTGTACACGAGCTGGCGCGCGGATTCGGTCCGGGCGTCCATGTCGGCCAGCATCGCCTGGATCATCTGGAGCTCGCCGATCGGCCGGCCGAACTGCTTGCGCTCCCGGGCGTACGCCGTGGCGATCTCGAGCGCACCCTGGGCGATCCCGACCGCCTGCGCCGCGATCCCGGGACGGCTCCGCTCGAACGTTCGCATCGCGATCCGGAAGCCGTCGCCCTCCTCGCCGAGCCGGTGCGAGACCGGAACGCGCATATTGGTGAAGCTGAGCTCGGCCGTCGGGCTGCCGCGGATGCCCATCTTGTGCTCGATCCGCTCGACGCTGAAGCCCGCGGCCGTCGTCTCGACGACGAAGGCCGACAGTCGGCGGCTCGGGCGGTCGGCATCGGGGTTGGTGACTGCGAACACGACGACGATGTCCGCGACGCTGCCGTGGGTGATGAAGCGCTTCGCCCCATCGACGACGTAGTCGTCGCCGTCGCGGACGGCTCGTGTGCGGAGGGCCGAGGCGTCGGATCCGGCCTCGGGCTCGGTGAGGGCGAACGCCGCGAGCCTCCGGCCGGCAGCGAGATCCGGGAGCCAGCGCTGTTTCTGGTCGTCGGTCCCCGCGAGCACGATCGGGAGGCCGCCGAGCTCCTGGACGGCGAGGATGAGGCTGCTCGTCGTGCAGACGCGGGCGATCTGCTCGATCGCCAGGCAGACGGTGAGGAGGTCGCCGCCGACGCCGCCGTACGCCGCCGGGAAGGGCAGGCCGAGGATGTCGTGCGCCGCGAGCAGCTCCCGTACGTCCTCGGGGAACTCGCCGCTCCGATCGATCTCCGCCGCCCGGGGCGCGATGCGCTCGTTGGCGAGGACACGGACGGCGTCACGGAGCATCTGCTGCTCTTCGGTCAGGCGGTAGCCGAGGCCTTCTGGGGCGCCGGCGGAGGTGGGCTGGGCCGTCTCGGTCACCGCCGCGATCCTAGCATCGGGGTTCGACGAGTCCTGGCCGGTACTTCAGTCCGCGGTCGATTCGGGCCTTGCGCCGGCACGAGCCGGCGTTACGCTGCATCCACGAGCGCGGGACGCCGCGGGACGTGTCCACGCGCGCGTGAGGCGGGTAGCCGCCGGAGGGGAACATGGACGAGTCGCTCCTCCTCGCGATGATCGTCGCGGCAGCCGTCGGTCTGGCCGCGACGGTCTTCATCCTCCAACGGGACCGGCACGCGGCCGCGGTGGCCGGCGGCGGCGTGACCGAATCGCCGTTCGCGGTCTCGACCGAGGGCGAGAAGCGCTGCCCGTCCTGCGGGATGGGCAACCTCGTGACCGACGCGACATGCGTCACCTGCGGGGCGCGCCTCCCGGGCTGACCGCGGTGCGCGGCTCGCCCGTCGCGGATCAGACCACCGGCAGCGAGCGGCCGGCCGAGCGGGCGGCATCGATGCGGGCGGCAAGGAGCTCGCTGACGTCGACCGGAGCCACCTGGCTGTCGGGACCGGCCTCGTCGGCGAGGCCGTCGCGGAGCATCACCATGCAGTACGGGCAGGCGACCGCGACGGCGTCGGCGCCGGTGCCGAGCGCCTCACGCGAGCGTTCGCGATTGATCCGCGTCCCGCGCGTCTCCTCCATCCACATTCGGCCGCCGCCCGCACCGCAGCAGAACGTGTTCCGGCCGTGGCGTTCCATCTCGACGAGCGACACGCCGGCCGCCGCGAGGACCTCGCGGGGCGCGGCCTCGATGTCGTTGTAGCGGACGAGATAGCAGGGGTCGTGGAACGTGACGCTCCCCCCATCCTCGGATGGCGCGACCGCGAGCCGGCCGTCGCGGACCAGGCGCGCGAGGTATTCCGTGTGGTGCTCGATACGGAAGTGCCCGCCGAGCTGGCCGTACTCGTTGCCGATCGTGTTGAAGCAGTGTGGGCAGGCCGTCACGATCGTCCGCTCGCCCATTCGATACCGGTTGAGCGTCTCGACGTTGCCCGAGGCGAGGATCTGGAAGACGTAGTCGTTGCCCATCCGTCGGGCCGGGTCGCCCGTGCACGACTCCTCCTGGCCGAGGATCGCGAAGCGGACGCCGGCGGCATGGAGGCAGGACGCCACGGCGCGGGCGACCTTCTTGTTGCGCTCGTCGAACGCGGCCGCGCAACCGACCCAGTAGAGGACCTCGAGCGAGTCGAGCTCGCCCGCCGCGGCGACCGACGCCACCGTCGGAACCTCGAACGGGAGCCCCTTCGTCCAGTCGGTTCGGGCGGTCGGCGGCTGGCCCCATGGGTTCCCGGCGCCCTCCATGTTCCGGAACGCGCCGGTGAGCTCCTGCGGGAACCGCGACTCCTCGAGGACGAGGTTTCGGCGCAGGCCGACGATCTTGTCGACGTGCTCGATGAGGACCGGGCAGGCCTCGACGCAGGCGCCGCAGGTGACGCAGTCCCAGACCGCGTCGTAGGGAATGGCCCGGTCGACGATCGGGGCCGCGAGCGCACCCGCGGCCAACCCGTCCGACAGCCCGTATGTCTCGCGGACGATCGGCGAGTTCGGGATGAGCGGGACGCCCGCCTCGGCGTCGACGGACATGTCCCGGAGGCCCATGACAAAGGTCTTCGGGTTCAGCGGTTTCCCGGTGTTCCAGGCCGGGCACGCCTGCTGGCACCGGCCGCACTCGGTGCAGGTGAAGCCGTCGAGCAGGTCCTTCCAGCCGAGGTCCGCGATGGTCTTGACGCCGAACGTCGCGTCCTCGCGCTCGAGATCCATCGCCGGCAGCTCGCCCCGCGGCGCGAGCTTGCGGAAGAACACGTTGAAGAACGACGTCGCGATGTGGAGGTGCTTCGAGAAGGGCAGGTAGGCGAGGAAGATCGCGACGAGGACGATGTGGGACCACCACAGGACGACGTACGCCGCGTTCCCGGTCCCCGACCGGAGGACGCCGAGCGGGACTGCGAGGGCGTTGGCGACGAATGCGCCGTCGACGTCGCCGAAGGCCGCCGCCTCGAATGCCTGGGCCAGGAGCTCGGAGAGGACGACCCCGCCGATGAGACCGAGGATGATGAGCGCGTCGCGCGAGAGAGTGAGGCGCGCCGGCTTCGTCACGAGGCGGCGCCAGAACGCATAGGCGATCGCGACGAGGACGGCGACCGCGACGACGTTCTGGAGTGCCGACACGAATGTCCACAGGGCGCCGCCGAACGGCCAGGCCACGATCGCCTGGATGAGCCCGCCGGTGACCGCGTTGGCCGTTCCGATGGTCAGGAGCACGAAGCCCCAGAAGATCGCCGCGTGCATGACGCCGGCCCGGCGGTCCTTGAACATCTTCGACTGACCGAAGACGTAGAGGCCGAGGCCGCCGATCCGGAGCGGCAGCCCGGTGAGCGGATCTGGGGCGCTGCCGCGAGTCGCGCCGAACACGCGCAGATGGCGGGCCATCGCCAGGGCGAAGAACGCCGCGGCGCCCCAGAACAGCACGAACACCAGCGGGTAGCCCGGGACGTGGGGGAAGAAGTCGAGCACGCCTAACCCGCCGAGGCCGAGTGGTCGAAGGGGCCGGCGAGGGTCTCGAGCGCGTGGTCGAGGACAGGGACGATCGCCTCGAGCGACTCCAGCGCGCCCTTCGGACTGCCCGGCACGTTCACGACGAGACAGCGGCCGCGAACGCCGACCACGCCACGCGACAGGGACGCGAGGGGGGTATGGGCCCGACCCTCGGCCCGCATCGCCTCCGCAAGCCCGGGCACCTCGAAATCGAGGACCGCAGCCGTGGCCTGGGGAGTCACATCACGCGGCGTCAGGCCCGTGCCGCCCGTCGTCACCACGAGCGTGCACTGCTCCGCCGCGGTCGCGATCGCGTCGCCGATCGCCGCACGCTCGTCGGGCACGACCGCGCGCGTCGTGACAAACCCGACCTCGCGCAGCCGCGCCTCGAGCCGGCGCCCGGACTCGTCCTCGCGGACGCCGGCCGCTACCCCGTCGCTGATCGTGATGATCGCCGCGGCGCGCCCGGATGCCCGGCCCGAACCGGTGGCCGGGCTCACGACTGGCGTCGCCTCGGCCTGGTCGAAGCCCTGCCGGCCGCGACCCGGCCGGCGGCCCGAGCGGCACGCCGACGCACGTTCGGGGGAGGCGCCGTGTCGCCCTCACGCCGCCATTCGCCGCTCCGCCCGCCGCTCTTGGTGACGAGGTGGATCGACGTGATTTCGACGCCGCGCTCGACGCCCTTGACCATGTCGTAGACGGTGAGGGCCGCGATCGAGACCGCGGTCAGCGCCTCCATCTCGACGCCGGTCTGGGCGGTGGTCGCGACCTCGGCCCGGACACGCAGCCCGCCGGCGTTCCGATCGGGCGTGACCTGGACGAGCAGATCTGTCAGCGGCAGCGGGTGACAGAGCGGGATCAGCTCGGACGTCCGTTTGGCGGCCATGACGCCGGCGAGCTCGGCGACGGTGAGCACGTCGCCCTTCTCCGCCCGCCCGTCGATGACGAGGCTGAGCGTCTCCGGCGACAGAACCACCACGCCCTCGGCGACGGCCCGTCGCGCGGTGACGGCCTTGGCACTCACGTCGACCATGCGCGGACGGCCGGTTCGGTCGACATGGGTCAACCGACGCCGTTCCGATCGTGTCTCTGGTTCGCGTTCGTTCATCGATCCAGCCACCACAGCTCGAGCTCCGTACCTGGGGACACCGCCGACTCCTCCTCGGGGACGACCGCGAGCGCATCGGCCGCGGCGAGGCTCGACAGGACGTGACTCCCCTGCCCGCCCGCGAGCCGGACGATCGCACGTCCGGACGCGTCGCGGCGGACGATCCCGGCATCGTCGCGTGCGGCCGTCACGCGGAGGAACGTGCGCCGGCCGGGCGCTGACCTGGCGCTGTCGTCGAGGAGCGCGCGGTCGCGGGCACGGTCGAGCGGCCGCAGCCCGGCGAGGCGCCGGATCGCGGGGCGGACGAACAGCTCGAAGGTCACGAACGTCGAGACCGGGTTGCCCGGCAGCCCGAAGAGCGGCTGTCCACCCGCAGCCAGCCCGAACGCGAAGGGTTTGCCCGGCTGGACGGCGACGCGCCAGAGATCGACGCGACCGAGCCGGCCGAACGCTTGGCGGACGACGTCGTACGGCCCCACCGACACCCCCCCCGACACGACGACGGCGTCGACCGCGAGCCCGTCAGCTCCCGCGACTGCCCGCTCGAGCCGGGCCGTCACGTCCTCGAGCCGATCCGCCGCGACCCCGAGATCGACCGGTTCGGCGCCGGCGGCGCGAACGAGCGCGCGCAGCCCGGGGCCGTTCGCATCCGGAATCCCCGCCGGCCCGAGC
>DASXWX010000072.1:0-6969 GCA_036503395.1 Candidatus Limnocylindrales bacterium | reverse complement strand
ATCGCGATCGCCGAGGGCCGGATCGACGTAGACCTCGATCGCCTCGTAGCCGTCCGCGCGCCAGGCGATCGCGCACGTCGCGCCGGCGGCGGCTCCCACCGAGCCCGGAGCCGCCGAACGTCGTTCGACCATGCTGCACCTCCGTGGCGAGCCTGCGCCGCCGAGATCGGCGCCGGCGTCGGTCGACTGGCGCGTGCCGTTTCAGCCTGGTTGCGGACGATTTCGGGTGATCAGACCGGTGTGTCGTCGACCGAGACCCAGCGCCGGTCGAGCGGCATGTGGATGACGGTCGGCAGCGACGCCGCCATCGCGTCGCGCAACGCGGGCTCGAACTCGTCGGTCGTCTCGACGCGCAGCCCGCGCGCGCCGAGCCCCTCAGCGATTCGAACGAAGTCGATCGGCCCGAGATCGGTCGCGACCCCGCCCGGCCCCCGGCGATCCTGGTGCATCCGGATCGTTCCGTAGCGCTGGTTGTCGAAGACGAGGACGATCGGGTGGACGCGCTCGCGGACGGCCGTTTCGAGCTCCGCCATCGTCATCGCGAAGCCGCCGTCACCGGCCACCGCGACCACGGGCCGATCGCGATGGACGATCGCCGCGGCGATGGCCGAGGGCACGGCGTAGCCCATCGCGCCGGACGTCGGGCCGAGGAACGTCGCGGGCCGCCTGAACCGGAAGCCACGCGCCAGCCAGCCGCCGAAGTTGCCGGCGTCGGTCGTCACGATGGCCTCGTCCGGAAGCACGGACCGGAGCGTCGAAACGACCCGGCCGGGGTGGACACCCGGTCCCTCCCAGTCGCCCGAATCGACCTGTGTCGTCGCCTCGAAGCGCGCGCGGGCCGTGTCGTTGGCCGCCTGCCGGCGGTCGGCCGTCTCGGCGTCGAGCACGCCCGATTCGAGGCGCGCGATCGCCCCGCGCAGGAAGACGGCCGCGTCGGCCGCGATCGTGATCTCGGCCGGCCGAGCGCGCAACGCCCAGCCCGACGGGTCGAGGTCGACGTGGGCCCATCGCGTGCCCGGTGGCGGGACGGCATAGTCGAGGCTCGTCGGCTCATTGAGCCGGCAGCCGAGGACGAGCAGCGCGTCGGCCTCCTGCAGCCGTTCTCTTGCCGAGGGCGCCGCGTAGTAGCCCGACATCCCGAGGTAGAGGGGATGGTCGTTCGGGAAGACGTCGGCGCGCCGCCACGAGGCGACGACGGGGATCCGCAGGAGCTCGGCGAAGCGAACGAGCTCCCGGCTGCAGCGCGCGCGAAGCACTCCGGCGCCGGCCAGGATCACCGGCCGCTCGGCCGCGGCGAGGAGACGGATCACGGCCCGGATGGCGTCCGGGTCGGGACGCGACTGCGTCGGTCGCGCCACCGAAGCGCTCCCCTGCGGCGCGTGAGCATCGAGAACGTCCTCGGGGCAGGCGATGAGGACGGGCGCCGGCCGGCCGCCGAGGGCCTGCCGGGTCGCCTCGGTGAGCACCGCCGCTGCGACGTCGGGTGCGTCGATCCGGCCGGCCCACGCGGTCAGACCGCCGATCGTCCGCGGGAGATCGATCTCCTGGAACGCCTCGCGGCCGCGCACGTCGGTCGGGACATCGCCGACCAGGACGAACATCGGCGTCGAGTCGGCGCGGGCGGTGTGAATCCCGATGGCGAGGTTGGACGCTCCGACCGCGCGCGTGGCCAGGCAGGCCGCCGGCCGTCCGGTCAGCTGACCATAGGCCTCGGCCATGAACGCCGCGCCGGACTCGTGGCGGGTCGCGACGACGCGAACGCCGGCGTCGGAGAGGCCCTCGAGCAGGCCCAGGAAGCTCTCGCCCGGCACCGTGAAGGCGAACTTCACCCCGGCGCTCCGAAGGGTGTCGGCGACGAGCCGTCCCACCGTGCGCGGCGCGGAAGTGATCGGCTCGGGGACGACGGGCGGCTCCGGCTCGGCGACGGTCTCGACGAGCGCGCTGTCCGCCGCCGGGATCGCATCGTCGACGACGACCGCCTCCCCGACCTCCGTCATGCCGTGCGGGGCGACCAGCCCGTCGTCCGACCCGTCGGCCGTCCGCGTCGGGTCGTCGGTCATGACGCGAGGAGGACCGGCTCGAGGAGCGTGCCCAGGATGAACACGAGCGCGACGATCACGACCACGATCGTCATCATGTGCCGCCGAGCCCCTCTGCTTCCCATGGTCCTACCGGTAGTTCTCGAACTGGAGCGGGACCGGCTCATCGAGCTCGCGCAGACGCTGGATCACGCGCTGAAGCTCGTCCTTGCTCTTCCCGGATACGCGAACCGCGTCGCCCTGGACCTGGGCCTTGACCTTGGGGAACTCGTCGCGGATCAGCTTCGAGATCCTGCGGGCGAGCTCGTCGGAGAGGCCTCGCCGCAGCCCGATGACCTGGCGAACCTTGTTGCCGCCGGCCGGCTGGACCGTTCCCCAGTCGAAGACCTTCAGGCTCAGTCCGCGCCGGACGGCCTTCGACTCGATGAGGTCCTTCACCGCGTTCGCGCGAAACTCGTCGTCGGTCAGCAGGGTGAGCTCGTCCTTGCCCTGCGTCAGCTCGACGGTCGCTCCCTTGAAGTCGTAGCGCTGGGCGACCTCGCGCCGCACCTGGTCGAGCGCGTTCCGGAGCTCCTGGTCGTCGAAGTCGCTGACGACGTCGAACGAGACCTCGCCGGCCATCGAACCTCCTTCGGAACCGTCGTGCGCGCGCCCCGGCGCGGCGATCGCAGCTGTTTGTTCCGCGCGATCCTGACGGCGCCGAAAGTATGCCCGAGCGATCGGCAGCCGGCGAATATGCGCGACGTCGGCAGCGCAGGGACCTCGGCGGCCCGGTGGCGGCTCGGCGGCCCGGTGGCGGCTCGACGGCCGGCACGTGAACGTCGAACACGCCCCCGATTTCGACCGGGTCGTAATGCCGCGCACAACGGTGGCCGACAAACCTCAGAGAGCCGGCCCGAAGCGCGGTCCCGGGCCGGCAGGAGATCGCGGCGCGGGCGTCCCACGCACGCTCGCTCGTCAGGCGCTGCAATGGGACCGTCGTCGACCACGCGGGCGGCCGGTATCGATCTCTACTGTGCTCACGATTGCGGCCGGGCCGAAACGCGGCCGACCAAGGGCGTGACCGACCAGGGGCGTGACCGACCAGGGGCGTGACCGTCGGCACGCTGCTGCGTCTCGCGCAGCGCATTCGAGGCGGCGTGGTCGTGTCGCTGCGTCGTGCGCATCACCGCAGCCGATCGCGCGGCTCCCGGTCCTGATCCGACACCGAAGCGCTGTCGCCGACGCAGCGATCCGACGCACGGCGGCCGGAAGTGGTGCGTGGCACGCAGCGGACCGCTCGTCCGCCTTCGGCGCGGCCTTCATCGGCCCGCCGGTATCCTCGGGCCGCGATGCGGATCACGTTCCTCGGGCAGGCCGGCCTGTTCATCGAGACGAAGGGCGTCAGCATCCTGTGCGACCCCTGGTTCAATCCCGCCTACTTCGGTTCGTGGTTCCCCTTCCCGGCCAACGACGGTATCGACCCTGCCGTCATCGGCAACCCGACGTTCCTCTACGTGAGCCATCTCCACCACGACCACTTCGACCCGCGCTGGCTCGCCGAGCACTGCTCGAAGGAGGCGACGGTCCTCCTCCCCGACTATCCGATCGAGGACCTCAAGGAGGAGCTGCAGGCGCTGGGCTTCACGAAGTTCATCGAGACGAGGAACGAGGAGCCGTTCGAGGCGGCCGGTCTCCGGATGCTGATCATGGCCCTCGTCGCCCCGACCGACGGGCCGATCGGCGACAGCGCCCTGCTGATCGACGACGGCGACGTGCGAATCCTGAACATGAACGACTCGCGCCCGACGGACCCCGATCGCCTCCTCGCCTTCGGCCACCTCGACGCGCTCTTCCTGCAGTACTCGGGCGCGATCTGGTACCCGATGGTCTACGAGTTCCCCGAGCGGGCGAAGCAGGTCCTGGGCCACAAGAAGCGAATCGCCCAGCAGGCGAGGGCCTACCGGTACATCGAGATCCTCGATCCCCGCTTCGTCGTGCCGTCGGCCGGACCGCCGTGCTTCCTCGACGACGACCTCTTCGACCAGAACGATCTCGGCGGCGACGACGCCAACATCTTCCCGGACCAACCGACGTTCCTCGGGTACATCGAGGACCAGGGCCGCGACGGCGGACGGCTCATGCTTCCGGGGTCGGTGGCGGAGGTCGCCGCCGGTCGGTTCGACGTCAATCACCCCGTCGATCCGGCCACCATCTTCGGCGACAAGCGCGGCTACCTCCGGCGTTATCGGGACCGCAAGCGCGGCGTGCTCGAGGCCGAGCACCACAAGTGGCGCAACGGCCACGATCGGGTGGAGCTGCTGCCGGCGCTGAAGGAGTGGTTCGAGCCGCTGATCGAGGAGGCAGACCTGATCGCCGCCGGCATCGCCGCTGGCGTCCTGATCGATGTCGGCGACGAGCGGATCGTCCTCGACTTCGAGCAGCGCGTCGTGCGCGCGGCCGAGCCGGACGAGGATCCGCACTACCAGTTCTTCTTCGAGCGGGGCCTGATCGAGTGGCTCGTTCGCGAGCACATCGAGGATTGGGTCAACGATCTCTTCCTCTCGATGCGCTTCCGGGCCCGTCGGCGCGGCGCCTACAACGACTACGTCTACACCTTCTTCAAATGCCTCTCGGAAGAGCGACTGCAGTACGCGGAGGGCTTCTATGCCGAGCGCGGGCCGACCCAGGGGACGTGGGAGTGCGCCGGCTACGCGATCCAGAAGCGGTGCGCCCACATGAAGGCCGACCTGACGCGGTTCGGCTCGGTCGAGGATGGGGTCCTCACCTGCTCGCTCCACGGCTGGCAGTGGGAGCTCGCCAGCGGCAGATGCCTCACGTCGGACGGGCACGAGCTCTACGCGCGGCCGATCACCGAGGAGGCTGAGCGCGAGGTCGCGGCCGCGCGCGGCCCCGATGCGGTGGAGCGAGCGTCCGCCTGAGATTTCGGGCGTTGCAATTGAACACCTGGGCTGGTCGCGACGCTCTTTCCGGGTGAGAATGCGTGCCTGCTGGTGGGAGCGTCATGGGGACGACCCGCAAGCCCGCGCCCGACGGGCTCGGCGCGAACGGACAGACCGGAACGGTCACGTTCCTGTTCACCGACATCGAGGGATCGACGCGACTGGCCCAGGTGCTGGGGCCGGCCTTTGCGCGCGTGCTCGACGAGCATCGCGACCTGATCCGCGCGGCCGTCAACCGCTGGGACGGCATCGAGGTCGACAGCCAGGGCGATGCCGTGTTCGCGTCCTTCCAGCGCGCCTCGGACGCGATCGCCGCCGCCCTCGACGCCCAGCTCGCGCTCGCGGAGCACGCCTGGCCTGACGACGGCGAGGTGCGCGTCCGGATGGGGGTCCACAGCGGCGAGGCCATCGCGATCGACGCCCGGCTCGTGGGCGTCGAGGTCCATCGCGCGGCACGTCATGGCCTCAGGGCACGGTGGCCAGGTCCTCGTGTCCGGTGCCGCCGCGGCCCTCGTGGCGGACCACCTGCCCGACGGCGCAACCCTTCGCGATCTCGGCGACCATCGGCTCAAGGACCTCGTCCGTCCCGTACGCCTCCTGCAGCTGTGTCACCCCGGGCTCCGCGACGGGTTTCCCGGCCTGGCGACGCTCGATGCCCGCCCGAACAACCTGCCGGTTCCTCCCTCGACGTTCGTAGGTCGGGAGGACGAGGTCAGGGCGATCCGAAGGCTGCTCGCGACTGACGAGGCACGGCTGGTGACGCTCGTCGGACCCGGCGGCACCGGAAAGACCCGCCTGGCGCTCCGCGTCGTGACCGAGGAGCTGGCCCGCCATCCGGACGGCGTCTTCTTCGTCGATCTGGCCGCCACGCCCGAGGGCGAGGGCATCCTCACCGCGATCGGTACCGCAGTGGGACTTCCACCGTCGCGCAACCGGCCGCTCCGCGACCACGTTCTGGACGAGCTCGCGGCCCGGCGGATGCTGCTCCTGCTCGACAACTTCGAGCAGCTGACACGCGAGTCGCCGCTGATCGCGACCCTCCTCGCCCGGTGTCCGAACCTGCGGGCGATCGTCACGAGCCGGGAACCGCTTCGCGTTCGTGGCGAGCACCTCCACGAGGTCCCGCCGCTCACGCTGCCGTCGCGCGCGGGAGGTCGGACCGCCCACGCGGTCGCGTCCTTCGAGGCGATCCAGCTGTTCGTGGAGCGGGCGCGGGCGAGCCGGCCGGACTTCGGTCTGACAGACGACAACGCGGCGGCCATCCTCGAGATCTGCCGCCGGCTCGACGGCCTGCCGCTCGCGATCGAGCTGGCTGCCGCACGCCTACGCGTCTTCTCGCCGGAGGCCCTCCGCGACCGTCTCGGGTCCTCGCTCGGCGTCCTCGGCTCCGGTCCGCGCGACCTGCCGGCTCGACAGCAGACCCTCCGCGCCACGATCGACTGGAGCTACGGCCTGCTCGACCCGCCCGAACAGTTCCTCCTCGCGCTCCTGTCGGTGTTCGCGGGCGCGTCCGTCGAGGCGGTCGAGGCGGTCGCAGCGGGCAAGCTTCGGATGGGCTCGACGGGCGCGAGCCGATCGACGTCGTGACGTCCCTCGTCGACCGGAGCCTCGTTCGGACGACGATCGACGGCAAGGGCGAGCCGCGGTTCACGCTGCTCGAGATGATCCGCGAGCACGCCGGCGAGCGGCTCGCGGAGACGCCGGCACTCGCTGAGGCCGTCCGGGCGGCGCATGCCGAGCACTACGCGCGGCTGGCCGAAGAGTCGGCACCGACGGTGGCGGAGCCCGACGCCGAGCTCGACAACATCCGGATCGCGTGGCGCTACTGGAAGGACGCGCGGGATGCGCCTCACCTCGTCGCGATGTTCGATCGCCTGTGCTCACTGCTCGATCGCCGCGGCGCCTACCTCACGATCATCGAGATCGCCGACGAGATCATCGCGGTGCTGGCGGCGGATACGGAGCGCGCCGCCGGCGTCGAGATGCTC
>DASXWX010000071.1:0-5788 GCA_036503395.1 Candidatus Limnocylindrales bacterium | reverse complement strand
CGTTCGCGACGCGGCCGACGGGCGGTGTCCTCGGGGCCACCGCTCGCCCGAGCGTTGGCTCCTCCATCCCGGCGGTCTCGCCGTCGCCGAGGCCCAAAGCCTCGCCTTCGAGCCACCGGTCGAGGCGTCCGGATCGCTCGGTGCGGCCGGGTCCGCGCACGACAACCCGCCCGGCACCGACGCCGACGCCGACGTCGACGCCCGGCTGACCGAGCGGCCCCGATTCGCCGGTCGTCGGCGGCCTTGGCTATACTCCCCGCCGGTCCGCCCAATGGAGAACGTCCCGAGTCGAGCCCCCATCGTCGGCCTGGTGCTGATGGTGGGAGCGATTTTGTCTGTCCCGATCCTCGGTCTCACGCTCGCGGGGCTCGTCGTCGCGAAGTGGCTCGAGATGGGACCGCTCGTCCCGCTCATCGGCTTCCTGCTCGGAAACGTGATCGGCTGGGCCGGGGTGCGGTGGCTCTACCTCCGCGAGAGGCGGCAGTTCAATCGGACCTGATCAGGAGGACCCGAAGCAGAGGAACACGTCGCCGGACCTGGCGCGAGCCCTCGCGCTCGTGTTCGACCTCGGCATCCGGCTCGCCGCCCCGATCCTCATCGGTGTGCTGGCCGGAGCCTGGCTCGACGGCCTGTTCGGTACGACGCCACTTCTGATCTTCGTCGGCGTCCTTCTCGGCGTCGTCATCGCGTTCTACGCGCTGTTCGACGTCTCGCGCCAGTACGGGAGTCGCAAGAGGTAGCAGTGCCTGAGATCTCGGTCGCGCCGGAGACCCTCTTCACGATCGGGCCGCTCAACGTCACGAACAGCCTCCTCGGCACGTGGCTCGCGATGCTGGTCCTGATCGTGCTCGCGGTCGTCGTCCGGAGCCGGCTGTCGCTCGTCCCGGGCCGCCTCCAGGCGCTGCTCGAGTGGCCGATCGAGGGGATGCTCAACCTCGTCACCGGCGTCGACCGCAAGCGCGGCGTCCAGTACTTCCCGCTCGTGATGAGCATGTTCCTGTTCATCCTGACGATGAACTGGATGGGCCTGCTGCCGGGGTTCGGCACGATCGGGCTCCTCGAGGAGCACGAGGGCCACCAGGTCCTCGTCCCGTTCCTTCGGGCGGGCACGGCAGACCTGTCGACGACCCTCGCCCTGGCGCTCGTGTCGTTCGTCGTATTCATCGGCTTTGGCGTCTTCGTCCACGGCCCGATGGGCTATCTCAAGACGTTCGCCAACCCGCCCGCGCTCGCGCCGCTCGAGATCCTCCAGAACCTGTTCCGGGCGGTCAGCCTCAGCCTCCGGCTCTTCGGCAACATCTTCGCCGGCGAGGCGATCCAGATCGTCTTCCTCTCGTTCCTGGGGCCCGCGGCGTTCGTCATTCCCGCGATCTTCATCGGCCTCGAGCTCCTGTTTGGGCTCGTCCAGGCGGGCATCTTCGCGCTCCTCACAATGACCTACATCCTGCTGGCAACCCTCGAGCACGGACCGAGCCACGGGCCGGGCGACGAGGAGGCAGCCGACCATCACGCCGCCGGTGCAGAGGCGCCCGCGGCCCCCTGACTTCGGTCCCAAGTCGACGCCCGATCCGGGCTTCGTCACACACGGAGGTACCCGCACCCATGGACCTGTCCCCGCTCGCCGCCGGTCTCGCGATCGGTCTCGGCGCGATCGGCCCGGGCATCGGCATCGGCATCGCCGTCAGCAAGGCGATGGAGGCGATCGGCCGCAATCCCGAGGCCGAGGGCGTCATCCGGACCGACATGATCATCGGCGTCGCGTTCGCCGAGGCCGTCGCGATCTACGCGCTCCTGATCGCGCTCGTCCTCGTCTTCGTCTAGCCGGCCGATCGGGAGCGAAGCCGGATGGAAGCGCTGGGCATCAGCGGATTCGCGCTGCTGGCCCAGATCGTCAACTTCGTCATCATCCTCTACCTGCTCAACCGGTTTGCGCTCGGTCCGATCACCCGGATCATCACCGAGCGCCGGGAGCGGATCGAGCAGGGGCTGAAGGACGCCGAGCAGGCCCGAGCCGACCGTGAGCGGGCCGAGCAGGAGCGCCTCAACGCGCTCCAGGAGGCTCGGCGCGAGGCGAACGAGATCATGACGCGGGCCCAGCGAACCGCCGAGGAGAGCCGCGAGCAGGACATTGCCGCCACCCGCGCCGAGCTCGAGCGGATGCGCCAGCAGGCGACGGCCGACATCGAGGCGGAGAAGCAGCGCGCGCTCGCCGACCTTCGAGCCGAGGTCGCCGACCTCGCCCTCGCCGCGGCCGGCAAGGTCGTCGGCGAGACCATGACGGGCGACCGCCAGCGGCGCCTCGTGGAGGAGTTCCTCGCCGGCAGCGCGAGCGGCGGCTCCGATGGGGGGCGGCGTCGCTGATGCCCCTTTCGACGGGAGCCGCGCGGCGCTATGCCGAGGCAGCCTTCGACCTCGCCCACGCGGACGGGGATCTCGACGGCTGGGCGGAGGATCTCCGTCGCGTCGCGGCCGTCGGAGCCGATGATCGTGCCGCCGACGTCCTCGACAACCCCACGATTCCGGCGACGGAGCGCGAGGAGGCGGTCGCGAAGGCCCTCGCGGGCAAGGTTCGCGACGACGTCCTTCGCCTCGCCCAGCTCGCCGTGCGGCGTGGTCGGGCGTCCGTCCTGCCGGCCGTGAGCAGCGAGTTCGATCGGCTGCTCGATCGGGAGCGCGGCATCGTGACCGCCGTGGTGACGAGCGCCGGCCCACTGAGCGACGCCGACGCGAAGGCGGTGAGCGAGCGCGTCGCCGAGCTCCGCGGCGCGTCGAACGTCCGCCTGGAGCAGCGCGTCGACGAATCACTCATCGGCGGGCTCACCGTCCGCATCGGCGACCGGCTGATCGACGCGAGCGTTCGGGGCCGACTGGAACGGCTGCGGGCACGGATCGTCGCCGGCGGAGCGAACGCGCTCGAGGAACGAACCACCACCTGACCTCCACTGCATCGAAGGACACGCGATGGCCATCAAGTCGGACGAGATCGTCAGCATCATCAAGAGCCAGATCGAGGGCTTCGATCAGGGCGCCGAAAGCCGCAGCGTCGGCACGGTCGTCGAGGTCGGCGACGGGATCGCCCAGATCTACGGCCTCGACGCGGCCCTCGCGTCCGAGCTCCTCGAGTTTCCGGGCGGCGTCATGGGCATGGCCCTCAACCTCGAGGAGGAGACCGTCGGTGCCGTCATCCTCGGCGACGCCGACGCGATCAAGGAGGGCGACACGGTCAAGACGACCGGCCGCGTCGTCGAGGTCCCCGTGGGCCAGGCGCTCCTCGGCCGCGTCGTCGACCCGCTCGGTCGGGCGCTCGACGACAAGGGCCCGATCGAGACCGACCGGACCCGCCCGGTCGAGCGGATCGCTCCGGGCGTCATCGCTCGGCAGGGCGTCGACACGCCGGTCCAGACCGGCATCAAGGCGATCGACGCGCTCATCCCGATCGGTCGCGGCCAGCGCGAGCTGATCATCGGCGACCGGCAGACCGGCAAGACCGCGATCGCGATCGACGCGATCATCAACCAGAAGGGCCAGGGGCTCGTCTGCATCTACGTCGCGATCGGCCAGAAGCTCTCGACGGTCGCCCAGACCGTCGCGACGCTCGAGAAGTACGGCGCGATGGAGCACACGATCGTGGTCGTGGCCGGCGCCGAGACCCCCGCGCCGCTCCAGTACCTCGCGCCGTACAGCGGTTGCGCGATCGGCGAGGAGGTCATGGAGAACGGCGTCGAGGTTGACGGCGAGACCGTCAAGGACGCGCTCGTCGTCTACGACGACCTCTCCAAGCACGCCTGGTCGTATCGCGAGATGGCGCTCCTCCTCCGGCGGCCGCCCGGCCGCGAGGCGTACCCGGGTGACGTCTTCTACCTCCATTCGCGGCTTCTCGAGCGAGCGGCCCGGCTCAACGAGGAGAACGGCGGCGGCTCACTGACCGCGCTGCCGTTCATCGAGACGCAGGCCGGCGACGTCTCTGCCTACATCCCGACGAACGTGATCTCGATCACCGACGGCCAGATCTTCCTCGAGACCGACCTCTTCAACGCCGGTCAGCGGCCCGCGCTCAACATCGGCATCTCGGTGTCCCGCGTCGGATCGGCTGCGCAGACGAAGGCGATGAAGAAGGTCGCCGCGCCGCTCAAGCTCGACCTCGCCCAGTACCGCGCGCTCGCGGCGTTCGCCCAGTTCGCGTCCGACCTCGACAAGGCGACGCGCGACCAGCTGACCCGCGGCGAGAAGCTGTCCGAGGTGATCAAGCAGCCGCAGTATCAGCCGCTGCCGGTCGAGAAGCAGGTCGCGATCCTCTACACCGCGACGAAGGGCAAGCTCGATGACGTGCCGACGCCGCGAGTCAAGGAGTTCGAGTCGCAGTTCTACCGCTTCCTCGAGACCGAGCGGCCGGACGTCCTGACCACGATCGCGAAGTCGAAGGACCTCTCGGACGACAGCGCGAAGGCGCTCGACGAAGCGATCGACGCCTTCAGGCAGACATTTCTCGCGTGAGGTCGTCGTCTGCGCCCGTCGCCGAGCATGTCCCGTCGTATAGATGGCGGCCGAAGGGCCGCCTTGCCGCCTCGCGGCCGGCGGCGGAGCCGGGGCTGAGCCGTGGCTAGCCAGCGCGACATCCGGCGCCGGATCGGGAGCGTCCGGAACATCAAGCAGATCACCCGGGCCATGCAGTTCGTGGCGGCCTCGAAGCTGCGGCGGGCGCAGGAGTCGGTCCTCGCCGCGCGTCCCTACTCCGAGAAGATCGACGAGGTCCTCGCGGACCTCGCGGCCGTCCTCGGGTCGGAGGAGCATCCCCTGTTGCGCGAGACGGCGCCCGGGAAGCGGCTGCTCATCGTCCTCACCACGGACCGACCGCTGGCCGGCCCGCTCAACGCGAACGTCGTCCGCTTCACGGCCCGGCTCATGTCCGAGACAGAGGGCGAGGAGCTGTCGATCGTGACGGTCGGCCGGAAGGGCCGCGACGCGCTGCGCCGGTTGCGCGCGCCGATCGAGGCCCATTTTGCGAACTACGGCGACCGGCCGACCTTCGCCGACGTCCTTCCGCTGGCGCGGCTGATCTCCGACGGGTTCCTCGGCGGCGAGTACGGCGCGGTCGACCTCGTGTTCTCGCGGTTCGTCTCGACGCTGACCCAGCGCCCCGAGGCGGACCGGCTGCTGCCGATCAAGCCGGCCGAGGACACCGAGGGCATTCCCGGCCACCAGTTCATCTTCGAGCCCGGTGCGGCGGCCGTGCTCGAGCAGCTTCTGCCGCGCTACGTCGCGACCCGGCTCTACCAGGCCGTGCTCGAATCGAAGGCATCGGAGGAGTCGAGCCGGATGGTGGCGATGAAGAACGCGACCGAGAACGCCGAGAGCCTGATCGACGACCTGACGCTCGCCTACAACAAGGTCCGTCAGGCGAACATCACCCGCGAGATGATCGAGATCGCGACCGGCGCCCAGTACAGCTGAGCGTCGGCGCACGAGGAGGCACCCACCGAATGGCTACCGCGGCCCCCGAGGCCCCCACGAAGAAGGAAGGCGCGACCGGTCGGATCGTCCAGATCACCGGTCCCGTCGTCGACATCGAGTTCCCGTCGGGCCGGCTGCCGGCGATCTACAACGCGGTCGAGATCGACCGCGAGGGCCAGGAGCCGCTCGTCTGCGAGGTCCAGCAGCACCTGGGCAACAACTGGGTGCGCGCCGTGGCGATGACCACGACGGACGGCCTCGCCCGCGGCACCGAGGTCCGCGACACCGGCGCCCCGATCTCGGTGCCCGTCGGCGACGCGACGCTCGGCCGCGTGTT
>DASXWX010000070.1:0-7293 GCA_036503395.1 Candidatus Limnocylindrales bacterium | reverse complement strand
CGCCGGATCGCGGCGACCGTGGCCTCGAGCCGCTCGACGTCGATCGAGAGGTGCTCTGGGGCGTACGCGTTGACGAAGGCGACGGCCGCGTCGAGCGAGGGCGCGAGGACGATCCGCCCGTACTCGGTCAGGGACCGAAGGAGGATCGAGCGGCGCGGCTGGCGCGCGAGGCGTTCGCCGATCTCGGTCTCGACCGCGTCGGCGAGAGCCACCGAGGTGGTGACGAGGATCGCCCGCGAGTCCGGGCCGTGCTCGGCCTGGGTCAGGACGTCCGCCGCGACCGTCCGTGGATCCGCGGCGGCGTCGGCGAGGACGAGACCCTCGGACGGGCCTGCCGGGAGGTCGATCGCTACCGAGCCCGACACGGCGAGCTTGGCGGCGGTGACCCACGCGTTGCCCGGGCCGACGACGACGTCCACCGGCTCGAGCGACTCCCTCGCGAGCCCGAAGGCGAGCGCGCCGACCGCCTGGGCGCCGCCGGCGACGAGCAGCCGATCGATGCCCACGAGCCCGGCCGCTCCAGCCACGACCGGGTCGAGCGTTCCGTCGGGGCGCGCGGGCGAAGCGAACGTGATATCGCCGACGCCGGCGACGCGCGCCGGCACGACCGTCATGAGCAGCGACGACGGGTACGGCGCGGATCCTCCGGGAACGTAGGCGCCGACGCGATCGACGGGCGTCCAGCGGCGCTCGACGTCGACACCCGGCGCGGTGGCCACCCGTCCGCCGGCCGGCCGGCCGGCACCCGCGAAGCGCTCGATGTTGGCGGCCGCGGCGCGCAGCGCTTCTCGAACAGCCGGCTCGAGCCTGGCAGCGGCCTCACGGAGTTCCTCCCGCCCGACGACGAGCCGGCCGTCGGGCAGCCCGCCACCGAAACGCTCGTTGGCCTCGCGCACGGCGTCGGCGCCGCGCACGCGGACGTCCTCGACGATCGCCGCGGCCGCGGACTGCACCGCGGGATCGGGGACGGCCCCGCGACGGACGAGCGGCCGGACCTCGGCGGCCGAGTCCGGGTCGGCGAGGTCGATCCGCCGAAGGACGAGGTCCTCGTCGGTGGCGGCGCCGTCGCGCTCGTCGACGGCGGTCACGGGACGAGCTTCTCGATCGGGAGGGCGAGCAGCCCCGACGCGCCCGCGGCCTTGAGCCGCGGCAGCAGCGACCAGACGTCGTCGCTCGGGACGACCGAGTGGATCGCGACCATCCCCTCGTGGGCCAGCGGCACGATCGACGGACTCTCGAGACCGGGCAGGAGCGCCTCGAGCACCTCGAGGCAGCCCCGCGGCGCGTTCATCATCAGGTAGGTCCGGCCACGCGCAGCGAGGACGGCCCCCAGGACCGTGTCGAGCGCGTCGACCTCGGCCGCGCGTCGCGGCAGCACGTCGGGGTTCGCGACGAGCACGGCCTCCGAGGCGAGGAGGTCCTCGATCACGCGAAGGCCGTTGACGACGAGCGTCGACCCGGTGGCCACGAGGTCGGCGATCGCGTCGGCCACGCCGAGCCGTGGCGCGACCTCGACCGCGCCGGACAGCGGGATGACGTCGGCCGCGATCGAGCGCTCGGCGAGGAGGCGCCGGAGGATCGATGGGTGCGACGTGGCGATGCGCAGGCCGGCGAGCTGCTCGAGGGTGGACCACGGCGCGTCGACCGGCACGGCGATCGAGAGCCGGCAGCGACCGAACCCGAGCCGGCGAACGACCGGCAGCTCGGACGCCGCCTCGAGGAGGAGGTCCTCTCCGGTGATCCCGAGGTCGGCGACGCCGTCCGCCACGAACTCGATCACGTCGCCGGTCCGGGCGAACAGGATCTCGAGGTCCTGGTTCGCGGCACGGGCGATGAGGCTCCGGTCACTCGCGTCGACGTCGACCCCCGCGTCGGCGAGCAGGGTCAGCGCGGGTTCGCGCAGCCGGCCCTTGTTCGGGACGGCGAGCCTGAGCGGGCTCACGAGCGGCTCGTGGTCGTGCCGGCCTTCTCCAGGGCCTCCCGATAGCCGCCCTCGCCGTGACGCAGCCAGAAGGCAATCCGGGTGATCGTGGCCGTGCTCGCGCCGGTTCGTTGCGAGATCTCGGCGTAGTGGAGGCCCTCGTCGAGGAGCCGGACCACCGCCCATCGCTGGGCGAGATCGTGGAGCTCGGGCAACGTGCACAGGTCGCGGAAGAAGGCTGCGGCCTCGTCCGCGGTGTCGAGGCGGAGGATCGCCTCGAGGAGCCGCGTCACGTCCTCGGTTCGCCAGTCCGCGCTCTCGCGCTCCATCGGCTTCCCTTGCTTGCTGCGAGCGTGTTAGTGTGCTAATACGGTAGGAGAAGTGAGACGGCGATGTCAAGGCCGAGCGCGTTCGAGCTGACCCCCGCGATCGACCTCCGCGGCGGGACCGTCGTCCGGCTGCGCGAGGGTGACTTCGCACGGTCGACGGCGTACTCCGCCGACCCCGTCTCCGTCGCCGTGCGGTTCGCGGAGGCAGGCGCGCGGTGGATCCACGTCGTGGACCTCGACGGAGCGGTCGCCGGCCGCCCGATCCAGGGCGGCGCGATCACCGAGCTCAGAGCCGCCGTGCCGTCCCGAACGAGTCTCGAGGTCGGCGGCGGGATCCGAACGCCTGAGGACGTCCGCGCCGCACTCACGATCGCGCAGCGGGTCGTGATCGGGACTCGCCTCCTCACCGAGCCGGCGTTCGCGGTCGAGGCCGTCCGGACCCACGGGTCAGAGCGGATCGTCGCCGCGATCGACGTCCGCGGCGGGCGGGCGGTGGGAAGCGGCTGGGTCGGCGGTGCGAGCGGGCTCCCGCTGGCAGCCGCCTGGGCGCGGGCGCGTGAAGCCGGCATCCGCCGCGCGATCGTCACGGCGATCGATCGCGACGGAACGCTCGACGGGCCGGACCTCGACCTTTTGGCGAGTCTCGTCGCGGACGGCGCGATCGAGGTGGTCGCTTCCGGCGGGATCCGGGACCTCGACGACGTCCTCGCCCTGAGCGAGCTCGGCTGTGCCGGCGCGATCGTCGGTCGGGCGATCTACGAGGGAACGCTCGACCTCGCGGCGGCGTTCGATCGCCTCGCGGTCGAGGCATCCGGCGCCGCCAGGCCGGCGTAGGTTTCGCGCGATGAGCAAACGCTCGGGCGGCGATGCGAGGATCGAACCCTTCGAGATTTCCGTCGGGGACGACGTCCTCGACGACCTCCGCGCCCGCATCCGCGCGACGAGGTGGCCCGACTCCTCGCCCGCCGACCCCTGGGAGCAGGGCACCGACCTCGGCTACCTGCAATCGCTCCTGCGCGCGTGGGCGGACGACTTCGACTGGCGCGCCGCCGAGCGACGGCTCAACGAGGTGCCCCAGGTCATGGTCACGGTCGACGGCGTCCGGATCCACGCCGTCCACGCGCGGGCGGCGGACGGCCGCGGGATCCCGCTCCTTCTGACCCATGGCTGGCCGAGCACGTTCCTCGAGTACCTGCCGCTCGTCCCGCCGCTCACGGACCCGGCGGCACACGGGATCGCGGGCCCATCGTTCGATCTCGTCATCCCGTCGCTGCCGGGCTACGCCTTCTCGGAGCGGCCGACGAGGACGGGCGTCAACTACCGCGCGGTGGCCGACATGTGGCACCGGCTCATGGCGTCGCTCCGCTACGAGCGCTACGGCGCGGGCGGCGGCGACTTCGGGGCGGGCGTGGCCACGTTCAGGGCCCTCGGGGCGCCGGAGCGGATCATGGGCCTCTACCTGTCCACGCCCGAGCTGCGGCCGTACCTCGGCCCCGGATCACGTCCGCTGACGGCGGGCGAGGCCGCGTACGTCGCGGCGCTCGACGCGTGGGACGAACGCGAGGGCGCCTACCGGGCGATCCAGAGGACGAAGCCCCAGACGCTCGCCTACGGCTTGACGGACTCTCCGGCCGGGCTCGCCGCGTGGGTCGTCGAGAAGTGGCGGACGTGGAGCGACTCCGGCGGCGATCCCGAGGCCGCGACCGGGCAGGACGGGCTGCTGACGCTGCTGACGACTCTCTGGGCGACGCGATCCATCGCGACGTCGCTGCGCGACTACTGGGACAACCGACGGTTCCCGCCGGAGATCGGGCCGCACACCCGGGTGGCGGTCCCGACGGCGATCGCGAGCTTTCCGCACGCCTTCGTCGGCGAGGGCGAGGAGGTTCGCGAGTGGGCCGAACGGCTCTACGACGTTCGGCGCTGGACCCGCCATCCCCGCGGCGGTCATTTCGGGGCGATCGAGGCGCCAGACCTCTACGCCCGCGACGTCGCAGCCTTCTTCGCCAGCCTCTGAGGGCTTCTCGATTCGAGCGGTTCGGAAGCGCCCGATCGGGTGAAGCGTCTTGGTTGCCTGGGAGGGGATGTTTTCGGTGGTCCGATGTCGGGCTGTGCCCTCGTGGGGGATGTACCGACGTCAGGACCGGCCAGCCGGTGTCGAGATTCGCCCTGGCAGGCAACGCTCCGACCGCGGGGCACCGGAATCATCCCCCGGTGGGCAACGCTTGCCGCGTCCGGAAGCAGACGCAGCATTCACCAGGGACGTCGTCCGGCTCCGCCGTGAGGCCGGCCTCCGGGATGCCGTCCCCGAGCGCGCGCAGCGCGGCCAGGTTCGCGCCGCAGGTCAGCTGGCGATGCTCGCCGACGAGCGCGTCGAAGGGGCAGTTCCGGAGGCGAATCGACGTCCCTTCCTCCCGGGGCCCGAAGCCCTCATCGGCCAGGACGGAGAGGAGCGTCTCGCGATTCGGTGACTCTCCGGCCGCGTCGACCCGCTCCCGGGCCGCATGGGCGAGCTCGCGTCCATGTCGAGCGGCGACGTCGTGCAGCGCGTCGATCGCGCCGCCGGTCGGCTCCCTCTCGAGCGCCTCGGCGAACAGCTGCGCCGGCACGACGTAGCGGCGTCGCGGCACTGAGACCTGGACGCCATCCGGATTCGCGAGTCGATAGAACTTCGCGGGCCGCCCGGCACCCGGGCCCGACCGACCCGTGCGCCGCCGGTACTCGACCGCCAGCAGCCCGGCCGCGGCGAGGCGATCGAGGTGGAAGGCCGCCAGCGGACGACCGATCCCCACGCCGGCGGCCGCTGTGTCTCGATCCACCGGCTCGTCGGCCGCGGCCACGTGCTCGTAGAGCCGCCGGCGGACCGGGTCCGCGAGCAGGGCGACCGGATCCGTCCCGCGATCGATCGTGGGCTCATTCATGGCATTCACTCTATCGCTCGCGGCCGCTGGCGAAAGACTTGACGAGTACGGCTCACAGGACTAAAGATAACTCACGCTAGCAATAGATCCAGATGAGGTGCTCCGGTGAAGGAAGCCGATCTCGTCCGCCTCGCCCACGGTCCCGCCGGTGCCCGGCGGTTCCCGCGAGTCTCGCTCGGCGGCGTCGTGGTCATGATCGTCGGCCTGTTCGGAGACCTCATCGAGCATGCGCTCATCGGGCACGCCGACGAGGCGACGATCGCCGGCTTCCCGCTCGAGGAGCACGCCGCCCACCTCGTCGTGTTGGTGGGCATGGTCCTGGTCCTCGCCGGCATCGTCGCCGACGGGGTTCGTTCGTCTGGCCGTTCCGGCCGACAGGAGAGGAGTGATCTCGGTGACGTTGCCCATCGGTGACTTCGTCAACAACATCCCGCCCATCGGGTTCCTCGCGATCCACATCGTCCTGTTCCTGATCGGGGCGTACTTCGCCTGGCGCTCGTTCGGGGCCAACGCGTCGACGCTCGGCTGGGGGTTCGTGCTGTTTTCCCTGGCCGAGATCAGCTACATGACCTACCACCTGAACTGGACGATCTTCCTGTTCGCCCACACGATCAGCGAAGTCCTCGACCTGCTCGCATTCGTCCTCGTCTTCGCGGCCGCGAGCCGGACGATCCTGCGCTCGGGGCCGGCGCGGGCATGAAGCTCACCGGACTCGCCGGTCTTGCCGCCGCGGCCGTCCTGCTGGTCGGCTGTGCGTCGGTGGGCCCATCGGGGTCGCCGGTCGCGACGAGCAAGGTCGACCTGCCGCCGTCCTACAAGTTCGCCCCTGCGGCGATCACGGTCGCGGCCGGCACCGAGGTGACCTGGACGAATGACGACCACTTCACCCATTCCGTGCAGTTCCTCGACGGCGGTCTGCCGAACGCACCGCTGATGATGGACCCGGGCAAGACGGCGACCTTCACCTTCTCGACCCCGGGCCTCTATCACTACCAGTGCTCGCTCCACCCGCAGAACATGCAGGGGACGGTCGAGGTCACGTCCTGAGCCCTCTCGATCGGATGACCCCGGCCGGGACCAAGGTCCGGGACACGCAGCCCGGTGCGCGAGCGCATCATCCGCGGCGGGTCCGGGAGACCGGGCTCGACCAGCCAACCGCTGGCCGACAAGGGCAAACCCAGGGCGACCTGGGGACGCAAAGCCACGGGACTCGTCCGTGACGAGTCAGCCGGGCTGCCGAAGAAGCGGAGGCTCGCGATGACAGCCTTCGAGCTGGCGGCGGTACGCACTCGCGTCCGCCTGCTGGTCGGCCTCGCGATCGTCGTTGCGATCGCCCTGGCCGGAAGCGCCAGCGCCCGCATCTAACGGGCGCAGACACGAAAACGGGGCGCCGACCCTCGGGTCGACGCCCCGTTCGACTTTCCGGGGACTGATCAGGCGCCGCTCGCCGACGTCGACGGGCTCGGGCTCGCCGGGTTGCCGCCCTGGCCCTTCGGTCCCTGCGGGCCGAACCGGAACCCCGGTCCACGCCCGCCCTCGACGATGGTCGGACGGCCGATCGCAACCCGGACGGCATCGATCGATCCGTCGTCTCGCGCCGAACCCTGGGCCAGGACCTCGGAGCCGACCGTCACGTCCGACAGCGACGCGTTCCCGTTGCCGCGGGCCACGTACGTCGTGTCGCTCCCGACGTGGATCGTCGCCGTGGTCCCGTCGAGGCGCTTGACCGTGATCGTGCCCGAACCCACCGCAGTGACCTGGCCGGCCACCGACGGCAGCACGACGTCGAGCCGGGTGATCGTGTACGAGCCGTCGTTCGTCCGGGTCTCGACCAGCCGGACCTCGTCGCCGACCTTCAGATCCGATACGGAGATCGTCTCGCCGGCCCGCATGATGGTCGTGTCGCTGCCGATCGCGATCGTCCGCTTCCAGCCGTCATCGGTCGCGAGCGAGACGTTCGAGCCGTCGATCCCCGTGATGTGGATCGCGCCGAATGGTCGGCCGGGGCCGCCCAGGATGCCACCGAAGAGGCCGGCGCCCGGACCGCCGCCCCTGCCCCGGAAGCCGGGACCTCGCCCGGCGGGTCCACCGGGTGAGCCCGAGGCGTCCGGCGCCGGGGTCG
>DASXWX010000069.1:0-4813 GCA_036503395.1 Candidatus Limnocylindrales bacterium | reverse complement strand
CGAGCCCAGATGCCCGGGCGAGTCGATCACTTCGGCGCCGAACAGCGCCGCCATCTGGCGCCGCTCGTTCGTCACGTTGTCGGGCATGACGAGCGCGACCCGGTAGCCCTTGCGGCGGCCGATCATCGCCAGGGCGATCCCGGTGTTGCCCGAGGTCGGCTCGAGGAGGATCGAGTCGGGGCCGATCGCCCCCCGCCGCTCGAGATCCTCGACGAGGTACTTCGCGACCCGGTCCTTCACCGAGCCGGTCGGGTTCGTCATCTCGAGCTTCGCGTAGAGCCGGACGTTCGGGTTCGGGCTCATCCGCGGGATCTCGACGAGCGGCGTGTGTCCGATCGCGTCGAGGATGTCCGCGTACGGCCCGGCGGTCCGAAGGTTCGTCCGAACGGGGCTCGGCCGCTCGGGGTGGAGCTCCCGAATGGCGGCCATCGTCAGATCGCCCCTCCGGCCATCGCCGGCAGGATCACGACCGTGTCGCGCTCCCCGACCGGCGTCGCCTGCTCCTGGAGGTAGCGGACGTCCTGGCCGTCGAGGTAGACGTTGACGAATCGGTTGAGCTGGCCGTCGCCGGCGAACAGCTGATCGCGGAGCGAGGGGAACTGGCCCACGAGCGACTGGAGGACGTCGCCGACGGTGGCTCCCTCGACCTCGACCTGCTTCGCGCCGCCCGCGTTCGCCCGGAGGACAGGCGGGATCCGGACGGTGCTCACGCGCCCACCCCCGTGCCACCGAGGACGAACGGACCGCCGTCGCCGACGCCGACCGTCTCGACCGCCCGACCGGCCTTGCGGGCCTCGACGGCGGCGTCGGAGCAGACCGGGCAGTTCGGGTCGCGCTTGAGCTTGAGCTCGGTGAAGGTGGTGTCGAGGGCGTCGAAGAGGAGCAGCCTGCCCGCGAGCGACTCGCCGATGCCGAGGATCAGCTTGATCACCTCGAGGCTCTGGAGCATGCCCATGATCCCGGGCACGACGCCCAGCACGCCGGCGACCGAGCAGCCCGGCGCCAGCTCCGGCGGCGGCGGGGTCGGGTAGAGGCAGCGATAGCACGGGCCCTCGTAGGGCACGAAGGTCGTCAGCTGGCCCTCGAAGCGGAAGACCGAGGCATGGACGACCGGGATGCCGGCCGCCACCGCGGCATCGTTGAGCGTGTATCGGGTCTCGAACGTGTCGGTGCCGTCGAGGATCGCATCGTAGCCGGCGATGACCCGCTCGACGTTCTCCTCGGTCAGCATCTCCTCGTGGAGGACGACGTTCACGTCGGGGTTGAGGGCGTTGATCGTCCGGCGGGCCGATTCGGTCTTGCGCTCGCCGACGCGGTCGGTCGTGTGGATCACCTGGCGCTGGAGGTTCGAGACGTCGACCACGTCGAAGTCGATGATGCCGATCGTCCCGACGCCGGCCGCGGCCAGGTAGAGCGCCGCCGGGGCGCCGAGGCCGCCCGCGCCGATCAGCAGGACCTTCGCGTCGAGCAGCCTGCCCTGGCCCTCGGCCCCGACCTCGGGGATGAGCAGGTGGCGGCTGTAGCGCTGCTTCTGGGAGTCCGTGAGGACGCGCGGCAGCGACCACGGCAGGCCCTGGCTCTTCCATTGCTGGAATCCGCCGGCCATCGAGGCGACGTTCGTGTAGCCGAGCTCCTTGAGCGCCTCGGCCGCGAAGAGGCTGCGGACGCCGCCGGCGCAGTAGAGCACCACCCGCTTGTCGCGATCGGGGACCGCGGCCTCGATCTGCTGCTCGATGTAGCTCTTGCTGATGTGGACGGCGCCCGGGACGTGGCCCTGGTCCCACTCGGAGGCCTCGCGGACGTCGACGAGCGCGACGTCGCCCGTCTCGCGGAGGGCATCGGTCTCGAGCGGCGAGACCTCGGGGATGGCGGCCCGGGCCTCCCGGAGGAGGTCGGCGTATGACTTCGGCATTCGATGGCGTTCTCGTGGACGACGGGCTGCCGGGGTCCGGCAGGGCGGAAGGGGTCGAAGGGATCGAACGCTCACCCTGGGGCGAGTCGTTCGGGCGTCAGCCGGCGGAGGCCGGCGAGCTACACCTGCAGCGGCGCTCGATCATTCGGCCGCCTCCGCGGCAGGCTCTCGCGTCGGCGACTCGACCTCGGCCAGCGCCTTGCGCAGCGTGTCGTGGCTGAGCATGGCGCACTTGAGGCGAGCCGGGCTGATCTCGATCCCGAGCAGGTCGAGAAGATCGTCGGCCCGGAATCCATCGACGTCCGCGAGCGGCTTGCCCTTGATCTCGTCGGTCAGGAGGCTCGCGCTGGCCTGGCTGATCGCGCAGCCGCGCCCGGTGAACGCGACCTCGTCGACGACGCCGTCGTGGACGCCGATCTGAAGCGTGATCCGGTCGCCGCAGAGCGGGTTCGCGCCCTCGATGCTCGCGCTCGGGCTCTCCAGCACGCCAAAGTTATGCGGCCGCCGGTAGTGCTCGAGGATGTAGTCGCGGTAGAGATCGTCCATGGCTCAGCTCGTGATTGGCACGGCGTCGGGCGACGCCGGGCGCTGAATCCTGCCAAATGGACGCCACGCGGTCACGTGATCGGTTGCGGGCGCGCGGCGAACGCCGCCGGCTGCCCTCGTTAGCCGTTTCGGGCTGACACCGGGACGCGCATCGTGTCCCGCGACCGCAGGATGCCCGAGTGACAGGATCGCCTCGGGCGATCGGCGTCCCGCGACCGTGTGATGTCCAAGTGACTCGAGCGAGGCACGCTTCGTCACGGTCACGCCTCCACCCCGAACAGCTTGTAGACCTCGCGCAGGCCCTCGACGAGGGCGTCGATCTCGGCCTTCGTCGAGTAGACGTTGAACGAGGCGCGGGCGGTCGCCGAGAGATCGAGGCGCTCGTGGAGCGGCATCGTGCAGTGGTGGCCGGCCCGAACGGCGATTCCGAAGCGATCGAGGACCTGGGCCACGTCGTGCGGGTGGACGCCCGGGACGTTGAACGGAACGACGCCGCCCCGCACGTCCGGGTCCATCGGCCCGTAGAGCTCGAGCGAGGGAAACGCCTGTGGCAGGACCTCGAGCGCGTAGGCCACGAGCTCGCGCTCGTGCGCCCGGACCCGGTCCATGCCGAGGTCCATGAGGTACTCCGCGGCCACGCCCAGCCCGACGGCCGCAGCAATGTCCGGCGTGCCGGCCTCGAACTTCCAGGGCACGTCGTTCCAGTCCGAGCGGCGGAGGTGGACCTCGCGGATCATCTCGCCGCCGCCGAGGAACGGTGGCATCGCCTCGAGCAGCTCGCGCCGCGCCCAGAGGGCCCCGGAGCCGGTCGGGCCGAGCATCTTGTGGCCGCTGAACGCGTAGAAGTCGGCGCCGAGTGCCTGGACGTCGACCGGCACGTGGGGCACGGCCTGGGCGCCGTCGACGAGGACGAGCGCGCCGGCCTCGTGGGCCCGATCGACGATCTCGCGGACCGGGTTGATCGTGCCGAGCGTGTTCGAGACGTGGGCGAACGCGACGAGCTTCGGCCGGAGGCGGAGGAGCACGTCGAGGACGTCGAGGCGGAGGAGCCCGTCGTCGGTGATCGGCATGAACTCGAGGTCGCCGTCCTTCTCCTGGGCGAGGAGCTGCCACGGCACGAGGTTCGCGTGGTGCTCCATCTCGGTGAGGACGATGGCGTCGCCCTGGCCGATGGTCTTCCGACCCCACGAGTAGGCGACGAGGTTGATCGCCTCGGTCGCGTTGCGGGTGAAGACGATCTCGTGAGCGTCGGGCGCGTTGATGAAGCGGCCGACCGTCGCCCTGGCATGCTCGTAGGCCGCCGTCGCGCGCTCGCCGATCTCGTAGATCCCACGGTGGACGTTCGCGTTGTAGTCCCGGTAGAAGCCGTCGACGGCGTCGATCACCGACTGCGGCTTCTGGCTCGTAGCCGCCGAGTCGAGGTAGACGAGCGGATGGCCGTGGACGGTCGTCTTGAGGATCGGAAAGTCGCGCCGGATCGCCTCGGGATCGAGCGGAGCGCGCGTCCCCGTCGTCTCCCGGGCGGTCGTCAGCGGCTCGGCCGCGGTGATCGCCATCAGTGGCTCACGCCGGCCGGTTCGCGAGCGGCCTCGGTCACGGCGCCGTCCTCCTCGCCGGGTTCAGCCGGCAGCGCGAGCGCCTCGTCGGAGACGCCGGCGTCGAGACCCGCCTCGCGCAGGATCGGGCCGTAGCCCTCCTCCTCGAGCTGGAGCGCGAGCTGCTTGTCGCCGCTCTTGATGATCCGGCCCTGGGCGAGGACGTGGACCACGTCGGGCGTGATGTAGTTCAGCAGCCGCTGGTAGTGGGTGATCAGCAGGACGCCGAGCTCCGGGTTGAGCATCGCGTTCACGCCCTCGGCGACGATCCGGAGCGCGTCGATGTCGAGCCCGGAGTCGGTCTCGTCGAGGATCGCCATCTCCGGCTCGAGCATCGCCATCTGGAGCATCTCGAGCCGCTTCTTCTCGCCACCGCTGAAGCCCTCGTTGACGTAGCGGCTGGCGAAGCTCTCGTCCATCTTCAGGAGCGCGAACTTCTCCCGCACGAGTCGCCGGAACTGGCCCCTGTTGATGCCACCGCGAGCCGGGTCGGTCGGGTCGACGTTCGGGTCCTTGTCGATCCCCTGGAGCTTCGCGTTGAGGGCGCTCCGAATGAACGACGCGACCGAGAGACCGGGCACGGCGGTCGGGTACTGGAAGGCGAGGAACATGCCGAGCCGGGCGCGCTTGTCGGGCGAGAGCTTGAGCAGGTCGCGGCCCTTCCAGAGGACCTCGCCGCCGGTCACCTGGTACGCCGGGTGACCCATGAGCGCGTAGGCGAGGGTGGTCTTGCCCGAGCCGTTCGGGCCCATGATCGCGT
>DASXWX010000068.1:0-4646 GCA_036503395.1 Candidatus Limnocylindrales bacterium | reverse complement strand
CATCCGGCGCCGTCGTCGCGGCGGCCACCACGTCGCTCCCCGAGACGCCGGGCGGCCAGCGGAACTGGGACTACCGCTACACCTGGATCCGCGACTCGACGTTCGCCCACTGGGGGCTGTACACGCTCGGCTTCGACTGGGAGGCCGACGACTTCCTCTACTTCATCTACGACGCCGCGTCCGACGGTCCGCTCCAGGTCATGTACGGCGTCGGCGGTGAGCGCGACCTGCCCGAACGGACCCTCGACCTCCACGGCTACGAGGGCTCACGGCCGGTCCGGGTCGGCAACGCCGCGGCGGAGCAGCGCCAGCACGACATGTGGGGCGCGCTCATGGATTCGGTCTATCTCCACACCCGCTCTCGCGACCGCCTCGACGAGCGGGTCTGGCCGATCCTGGTCCGCCAGGTGAACGAGGCGATCGAGCATTGGAAAGAGCCCGATCGCGGCATCTGGGAGGTCCGCGGCGACCCGCAGCACTTCACGTCCTCGAAGCTCATGTGCTGGGTCGCGCTCGACCGCGGCGCCCGGCTCGCCCGCCTCCGGGACGACGGGGACACGGCCGACCGGTGGCAGGGCATCGCCGACGAGATCCACGCCGACATCCTGGCCCACGGTCTCGACCGGCGCGGGGTCTTCACCCAGGCCTACGGCTCGGACAACCTCGACGCGTCGCTGCTGCTCATGCCGCTCGTCCGGTTCCTGCCTCGGGACGACGAGCGGGTGCGGGCGACGGTGCTGGCGATCGCCGACGAGCTGACCGACGACGGATTCGTCCGCCGCTACCGGACCGAGGAGACCGACGACGGCCTCGCGAGCCGGGAGGGCACCTTCACGATCTGCTCGTTCTGGCTCGTCTCGGCGCTCGTCGAGATCGGCGAGGTGGGTCGCGGGCGGCGGCTCTGCGAGAAGCTCCTCTCGTACGCCAGCCCGCTCGGGCTGTACGGCGAGGAGCTCGATCCCGAGACGGGCCGCCACCTCGGCAACTTCCCCCAGGCGTTCACCCACCTCGCGCTCATCAACGCCGTCGTCCACGTGATCGAGGCCGAGGAGGGGGCGCCGCACCGAGCGCCCCTGTCGGCGAGTGTCAGTCCCCGTCCGGAGCGTCGTCGCCGCCGTCGGCCGGCATCGCAGCAGCCCGCCTGACGGCGGGGCGGGAGAGTCGCGCTCAGGCGGGTCCCGCGGTCGCCGCCGATCCGCGTGCCCGCGCGGCCGCCCGCCGGGGGGCGGGCTCGAGGATCACCTTGGCTGCATCCAGGCGGCCCTCGCCGAGGGCCCGGAAGATCGACGGGCCGTCCTCGAGTGGAGCGACGCGTTCGATGAGCGGCCGGACGTCGACGCGGCCACTGGCGATGAGCCGGGCCGCCTGGTCGAACTCCACGCTCGAGCCATGGGCCCCACGGATCGTCAGCTCCCGGGTCACGACGTCCTGCATGGGGACCTGGACGGTCAGTGCCGCGTTCCCGACCCAGGTGACATGGGCGCCCGTTCGTGCGGCGGCGAGCGACTGCTCGACCGTCGGAGCGATGCCGACGGCCTCGATCAGTGCGGCCGCGCCCTCGCCGTCGGTGGCCTCGCGGATCGCGGCGGCCGGGTCGCCCTTCTGGGCCTCGATCGTGACGTCGGCACCGAGACGATGAGCCAGCGCGAGACGATGGCGGCTCCGATCGGTCACGACGATCCGCGCCGCGCCCCGGTCCCTGACCGCGAGCAGCGCCAGCAGTCCGATCGCCCCGGCCCCGATGATGGCGACGTCGTCGTCCGGGCCGAACGGCGTCAGCTCCACGGCGTGGAGGGCGACCGCCAGCGGCTCGATGACCGCCGCCTGCTCGTACGAAACCCCGTCCGGCAGCGGCACGGCCAGCGCCGCCGGCACGGCGACGGCCTCGGCGTAGGCGCCGTCGAAGTCCGTCCCGAGCCCGAGGCGCTTCGAGCAGGCGTTCGAGCGCCCGGCCCGGCACTCGTCGCATTCCCCGCAGGCCAGGCTCGATCGAAGGGCGACGCGGTCGCCGGCCCGCAGGCCGTCCACGTCGGCGCCGACCGCGCTCACCTCGCCGGCCGCCTCGTGGCCCATCACGATCCCGGCTCGTCGCCGGCCGGTCGAGCCGACGAAGCCGTGGACGTCGGAACCACAGATGCCACTCGCGCGAATTGCGACGACCACCTCGCCGCGGCGGGGCTGTGGCGCCGGCACGTCGTGCACGGGCATCTGCCACGGACCCTCGTACACAAGCGCCTTCATCGCGCCAGGCAGCCTAGCCCATCCGCTCGGACCGACCGCCTTCGGCCCGAAGCACGACGACGTCGGTCCGTCCCTGCTTGCCCTTGAGCTCGAGCGACCGCCGCTCCAGCGTCTCGCCATCGATGCCCGCGGTCCGCGCGGCGCTCGCCGTGACGAGGACCTCGCCGGTGGCCGCGGCCGCCGCGAGCCGGGCGGTCGTGTTGACGGTGTCGCCGACGGCGGTCAGCTCCGTGTGGTTCGCGTCCCCGACCGCGCCGACCCAGGCCATCCCGCTGTGCACCCCGGCGCCGACCGGCACCCATGGACCCTGCGCCGATCCGTGGCCGGTGGCGCGCAGCAGGCTGGTCGCCGCGTCGATCGCCAGGGTGACGTGGCGGTCGCCGGACATCAGCGGAAAGAACGCCGCGACGAGCTCGTCACCGACGAACTTGTCGACGCTTCCGTCGTGATCGAACACGACCTGGGTCGCCACCGCATAGAAGCGGTCGAGCAGCGCGCTGAACTGGCGCGCCGGGATCCGCTCGGCGATGGCCGTCGAGCCGCGGATGTCCGCGAACAGGAACGTCGCCTCGATCTCGGCGCCGCCGTGATGGCGCTCCATGAAGTCGAAGCAGCTGCTGCAGACCCGCGGGTTCTTCACCGACGCGTGCTTGCCAAGCGCCCGCATGACGGGCGCACCGAGGCCGGCGAACGGGGCCGCGCACAGCTGGCAGCGCGGCGACGCGGGGATGAGCTTGAACACGCCGCGCACGCGGCGCTCCATCCCGTCGCCGCGGGTCAGGTAGTCGTACCAGAACTGCTCACTCTTGAGCCCCGGGTCCGGCCGGCTCCCAGGCTCCCTGTCCACCCGCCCAGCCTAGGGCGGCGTGGCAAGTGGGCAGGAAGCGGAGGCGCGCGAACGGTTTGCGCCGTCAGCGATCGAGGATCCTGTCGGCCTTGCGGTCGATCTTCTCCTTCTTTGCCTCGGTCAGGTTGCCCTTCTCCTCCTGCTGGGAGGCGCGCGCCTTGGCGTTGCGCGCGTGGGACTTGTCGGGCATCGGGTACTTGCGCTCTTCCGGCAGCCCGAACTGCGAGCTCTTGAGCTTGTCGCGCTTCTTTTCACTCAGGGTGGCCATCGACGAACCTCCTTTCGGATTCCATGTCGTGGCGTCACCCCGAGCGTCGCCGGCAACGGGCGAAGGAGTTCCAAACCGGATCCGCCCTCTCGTTTCGACGGTCTCGCATTGTGGGCGCCGGTTCGAGACCGGACCCATGTTCCGAGCCTGGGTCAGCGACCGACCGGCGTCCACCAGCGCTCGAGGCCGAGGTCGTCGGCGATCGCGTTGGCCGTGTTGTAGCCGGCGGCGCCGTTGATCGAGCCACCCGGGTGCGTCGAGGCCCCGGTCAGGTAGAGGCCATCGATCGGCGTCCGGTAGTGGGCGAGCTCGGGTGTCGGCCGCGTGGCGTCGATCTGGCCCGGCTGGTAGGAGCCGCCGTGGTGGCTGCCCCGGACCATGTTCGGGATGTTGCGTTCGATGTCGAGCGGGGTGAACAGGTGGCGGCCGAGCACGACGCCGGGGCGGGCCAGGTTCGGCGCGTACGTGGACCACTCCGCGAGGATCCGCGCGGCGATCTCGTTGCGACGGTCGTCCCAGGCCGCGGCGCCCGCGTCGCCGAGGGCGTACGGCGCGAACGGCCACCAGAACGCCGTGTGGTGTCCGTCCGGCGCCTGGGTCGGGTCAAATCGGGTGTTGCAGGCGCCGTTGCCGGCGAACCGCTCCGGCAGCTCGGCCCGGGCGATCGACGCGAAGTTCGCCCGGAGCTCGTCGGTGGAATCCGCGCCGAAGTAGACGCCGTAGGCGCGGTCGACGTCGGGGTCCCGTTCGGCGGCCCGGTAGCGCGGCGGCTCCGCGAGCGCGAGATGCAGCGTCGCGAGGCTCCACGCCGCGTGGCGGTACTCGCGCATCCCGTCCGCCACGTCCCGGCCGAGTGCGTCCTCGCCCACGAGGCCGAGCGTCCCCGCGGGGTCGAGGCTGCTGACGACGAACCGGTCGGCCGCGATCGTCTCTCCATCGTCGAGCTCCACGCCGCGGGCCGCGCCGCCGGAGACGAGCACGCGACGTACGGGGGCGCCGGTGATGACGACCCCGGCGTTCTCCTCGACGACGGAAACGAGCGCCCGCGCGAGGGCGACCGAACCGCCGACGGCGAGGCCGGACCAGCCCGACCTGGCCACGACCCGGAGGACGAAGTGGCCCGTCCCGGGTGCGTCCTCGTACGCGCTGCCGTGGCAGTGGAGCTTCACGACCGTCCGAACGCGGTCATCCTCGAACAGCGCGTCGACCGCCTCGTAGAGCGAGAGCGTCCGGAAATGGAGGTACTCGCGCCCGGCCTCGCCGTCGAGGCGCTCCGCGAGCTCCTGGTCG
>DASXWX010000067.1:0-4975 GCA_036503395.1 Candidatus Limnocylindrales bacterium | reverse complement strand
GCCATCGGTGCGCTCATGCTGGCCCGAACGCCCGAGGAGGCCGACCGTCTCGAGCGCGAGATCGGCGCCAACGCGGCGCGCCTCGGCGTCCGAACGGAGCTCGTGCATCGGCGGGCCGCGGCCGAGCTCGCGCCGTACCTGGCCGACGACGTGGTAGCCGCGCTGTCGATCCCGGACGAAGGCGTGATCGACCCGTTCTGGCTGACCCGTGCCTTCGCCGAGGCCGCGGTCGTGGGCGGCGCGGAGATCCGGCTCGGGCGGCGAGTGGTGGCGATCGACGTTCGGCCGCAGGAGATTCGCGTCGGTCTCGACGACGGGACGGTGATCGCCGCCGACCAGGTGATCGACGCGGCCGGGATCCGGGCCGACGAGGTCGCCCGGCTGGCCGGTGACGAGTCGTTCGCCATCAGCCCGCGGAAGGGCCAGTTCCTCGTGTCGGAGGAGACGTTCGGGGTCGATCGGATCGTGCTGCCGATCCCCGGTCCGCTCGGCAAGGGGATGCTCGTGACGCCGATCGTGTTCGGCGGCCTGCTCCTCGGCCCGACCGCCGTCGACATCGACGACCGTGACGATCGATCGACGGATCCGGGGGAATCGGGACGGATCCTCGCCTCGTGTGCCTCGATGGTTCCGGCCATGGCGCAGGCCCGGCCCGTCCGCTCGTTCGCCGGGGTCCGCCACGTTTCGTCGACCGGGGACTTCATCGTCCGGCCGTCCGAGATCACGGATCGGCTTTACCTCGCCGCCGGAATCCGCTCGACGGGGATCTCGACCTCGCCGGCCATCGCCGAGGCGGTCGTCCAGGACGTCGTCCGACTTCGCGGCTGGAGAGCGGCAGCGCGGCCGGCGTTGCCCGCGCCCGAGGCCGAGCTTCCGGAGGAGCCGGGCGACGTGGTCTGCCTCTGCCGGTCCATCGGCCGCGGCGAGATCGAGGCGGCCTGCCGCCGGCCGATCCGACCGACGACGCTCGACGCGGTGAAGCGCCGCGGTGGCGCGACGTTCGGTGACTGCCAGGGCAACCTCTGCGCGCTCGACGTCGCCTCGATGGTCGCCGCCGAGCGTGGGTCCGATGTGGCCACGATCGAGAAGCACCGGCCCGGCTCGTGGCTGTGGGAGCGCGCCGGGGAGGCGCCGGTCGCCGACGGCGCGGTCGCCGCGGTAGCGACCGCGGAGGGCCCGCGGACGGCCGACGTCGTCGTGGTCGGGGCCGGTGCGGCGGGGTTGGCCGCCGCCGATGCCGTTCGTGCGGCGGGCCGGAGCGTGATCGTGGTCGAGCGTCGCCTTCGCGTGCGCGACGAGCGGCGGCAGGACGTGCTGCTCGGGGCCACCGTCGTCGGTCTCGTCGCCTCCGTCGATCGATGGTCCGTCCTCGCCCAGGCGACGACCGGATCCATCGAGCTCGACGCGGCCGCCGTCGTCGTTGCGACAGGGGCGTACGTCGAGCCGCGCGAGCAGCGGCCGATCGGGGGGCCGCGGCCGAGCGGCGTGATGACCGCGGACCTCGCGACACGGCTGCTCGACGCCGGCCTGCGGCCAGGCCGGTCGGTGGCGCTGGTCGGACGGAATACGCGCGCCGACGCGCTCGCCTCCGACCTCGAGGCCGCAGGCGCCGAGGTCGTCCGCCTCACGGCCGCTCCCGCGGAGCTTCGCGGCGACGCGCGGCTGACGGCGGTTCGCACGAGCGACGGCTGGACGGATGTCGACACGCTCGTCCTCGCCGATCGCCTCGTGCCGCAGGCGTTCGTGCTCCGTGGTCTCGGCCTCGTCGACGGCAGGCCGGGCACGCCGCCGCCCGTCGGGCCCGATGGCAGCCTGCCGATGCCCGGCCTCTGGGCCGCCGGATGCTGCGTCGCTCCGGCGCTGGACCACGCGCCGTGCCCGGGCTCGGGTCGCGCGGTCGGCGAGGCGATCGCCGGTGCCCTCGCCACCACCGACCGCTCGGCTCGAGTGCCCGCGTGAGCGATCTCGTTCGCGACAGCGCCATCGTCGGCGGCCCGCCGGAAGCCGTCTGGTCGATCATCGAGGACCCGGCGGCGCTTGCCCGCGTCCTGCCGGGCGCGGAGTCGATCGTCGCCGACGGACCGGGTCGCTTCCGCGGCGTTCTCGCGACCCGGATCCAGTTCCTGACGGTCCGCGCCGACGTCGTGGCGACCTTCCACGACGCGGACCGGCCGCGCCACCTCCGGCTCATGATCGAGGGCCGGCCGCGGGGACTGGCGGGGTCGTTCACCGTGTCTGTCCCGTTCGACCTCGAGCCGCGCTCGGCCGCCGACCGCCGTGCCGGGACCGGGGTCCGCTACGCGGTCGACCTCCAGGTGACGGGGCGGCTGGCGACCTTCGGCGCGCCGCTGCTGCGCGACACGATGCGCCGCCAGATCGCGGCCCTCGTCGCGAACGTCGACCGCGAGCTCGCCTCGCACCCCGACGCATGGCTGGGCAAGCCCGCGTCCGGGGCGTGACCGCCGACCTGCTCCTCGCGATCGACCAGGGGACGACGTCGACCCGGGCGATCGCCCACGATCTCGCGCTGCGGCCGGTTGCCTCGGCATCCGTTCCGCTCGAGACGCGACACCCGCGACCGGACTGGGTCGAGCAGGACCCCGAGGAGATCGTGGACTCGGTCGTGGAAGCTGTGGCGAGGGTCCTTGCCGAGGTCGGCGGACCGGATCGGATCGCCGCAGTCGGGCTCGATAACCAGGGCGAGACGGTCGTCGCCTGGGAGGCGGAGACGCTCCGGGCGCTTTCGCCGGCGATCGTCTGGCAGTGCCGGCGATCGACGCCGATCGTGGAACGGCTGCGCGCGCGCGGGCTCGAGCCGCAGATCACCGCCCGGACGGGGCTCCCCCTCGACCCGTACTTCTCGGCCGGCAAGCTGACGTGGCTCCTGGAGCACGAGCCCGCCGTCGAGGCGGCGGCGGGGCGGGGGACGCTCCGCTTCGGGACGGTCGACGCGTGGCTCACCGCGCGGCTGGACGGGGGCAACGCCCGAACCGACACGTCGACGGCGTCGCGAACGCAGCTCCTCTCACTGGCCACGCTCGACTGGGACGCCGACCTGCTCGACTGGTTCGAGGTGGGGCGCGAGACGCTTCCGCCGATCGGCCCGACGGCCGGTGACCTCGGCACCATCGGCCATCCGCGTTGGCGCTCAGCGCTGCCGCTTCGCGCGCTCGCCTGCGACCAGCAGGCGGCTCTCGCGGGGCACGCCGGCATCGTACCGGGGGCGCTCAAGGCGACGTACGGAACCGGCGTCTTCCTGCTCGCGAACGCGGGTCGCGCGCGCGCGCCCGCTCCGGGCCTCGAGACCTCGGTCGGCTGGACCCTTCCGGGCGGTCGAACCGACTTCGTGCGCCAGGGTGGCGTCTTCGCCGCTGGAACGGTGGTCGACTGGCTTCGCGATCACCTCGGGTTCGTCGCCGAGGCCACCGAGGTCGACGCGGTCGCCGGCAGCGCCGATCCGATGTCGAGCGTCCGGGTGCTCCCCGCGCTGTCCGGGCTCGGCGTTCCGTGGTGGGATCCGACGGCACGGGCTGTGGTGGCCGGGCTCACGCCGGCATCCGGCCGAGCGGACATCGTCCGCGGCGCGCTCGGCGGGATCGCCCAGCTCGTCGCCGACGTCGTCGACGCGATCGCTCCGTCCCTGCCGGCGGCACCGGCCGAGCTTCGCGCCGACGGCGGCCTGACGGCGAGCGGCTACCTGATGCAGCGGCAGGCCGATCTGCTCGGCATCCCGGTGGCCGTCGCCACGGCACGCGAGTCGACCGCGGTCGGCATCGCCGCGCTGGCGGGGGTCGGTGCGGGACGCCTCGGCCTCGACGCCGCGTCGACAGCCAACCCCGTCGCCGCGCGGTTCGAGCCGCGGCTCGGCGAGGCCGACCGACGGCGGGAGCGGGACGCCTGGCGGACCTTCGTGGAGAGCTCGATCGGACGATCGCCATCCGCCGGGGGCGGACCGGCCGGCCGGTAGGCCGATGCTAGAATGCGCCGGCCCTCGCGGAGAGGTCGCATAGAGGTCTAGTGCAGCGGTTTGCTAAACCGCCGAGTGGGGTAACCTGCTCCGAGGGTTCGAATCCCTCCCTCTCCGCCATTCCGGCGCCCGTAGCTCAGTGGATAGAGCGTCAGGTTGCGGACCTGAAGGTCGAAGGTTCGAGTCCTTTCGGGCGCGCCACTCCCGGTCCCCCTCGCGCGTGACCGACCGTCTGGAGCGGGATGGACGTCGAACCGACCCTGCCGCCGCTCGACGTCGAGCCGCTCCGGCAGAACCGCGACCTGCGGATCTTCGTCGCGGGCCAGGGCATCTCGGCCCTCGGCGACGCCGTCAGCATCACCGCCCTGCCCCTGCTCGTCCTGGCCCTGACCGGATCCGGCGTCGCGCTCGGCGTCGTCGGCGCGCTCGGGACGCTGCCGGACCTCGCCGTCGCCCTCTTCGCCGGCGCCCTCGCCGACCGATCGGACCGGAAGCGGATGATGCTCGCGGCCGATCTCGGCCGGGCGGTCCTCACCGCGCTGATACCGATCTCGGTGGCGCTCGGCGGGCCGACGATGGGGGTGATCCTCGTCGTCGCGGCCCCGCTGAGCGTCCTGCGGGCGGTCTTCCGCTCGGGTTACATCTCGTCGCTTCCGAGCCTCGTCGGCCGGCCCCAGCTCGCGCCGGCGAACGCGCTCCTCGAGACCGTTTACTCGGTCGCGTTCATCGTCGGTCCGACGATCGCGGGGGTGCTCGCGGCGGCGGTCGGGCCCGGTCCGACGATCGCGATCGACGCCGTGTCGTACGCGATCTCGTCGCTCGGGCTCTTCCTCGTCTCGCGCGATCTCCGCCCGCCCGCGGATCGGGCGCCGAGCTCGATCGTCGCCGACGTTCGAGAGGGCATCGTCCACATCGTCAACGACCCGCTGCTGCGTGCCGCGATCCTCGTCTTCTCGTCGTACTCCGCGGCGATCGCCTCGGTCGTTGCAGGGCTCGCGTTCCGGATCA
>DASXWX010000066.1:0-5392 GCA_036503395.1 Candidatus Limnocylindrales bacterium | reverse complement strand
CGCGCCTATCCGCGCCTGGCGCAGCTCGGAGCCGGTGCGAGCGAGAAGGCTGCTGGCTCGGCGCCGAGCTCGATCGGCACGGCGTTCGCGACTGACCACGCGCGAGATCATCGCCCCCCTCCATCATCCGGCGGTTACGTGGCCTTCGCGCCGCACGCTTCCCGCGAAACGGGAGTAACGGCGGCGGAAGGCCGCGCATGGCCACTCCCAGCCACCGGTTTCCCATGCCGTGGGCTTGCGAGCGAGGGAGCTCCTCCTGCGTTGCCGATACGCCCATGTCGCGGGAAATCCCGTCCCGAGGTGACGAGACCGGCGGCCACGGCTCGGAGGGCCGCCTGATGGACGACGCGGACCTGCTGATCACGAACGGCACCATCGTCGACGGCACCGGTGGGCCGGCACGGTCCGGCACGGTCGCGGTTCGCGACGGCCGCCTCGCGCTCCTGGCCCCGGACGCGCAACTCCCTGCCGCCGCGCGGACGATCGACGCGGCCGGCAAGGTCGTCGCGCCCGGGTTCATCGACCTCCATTCGCACAGCGGCCTCGTGCTGCTCGCGGACGGCCGGCACGAGCCGAAGATCCGCCAGGGCGTGACGACGGAGGTGATCGGCGTCGACGGCCTGAGCTACGCCCCGTTCGCCAACCAGCAGGACCTGGCCGACCTGATCGTGATGAACGCCGGGCTCGACGGTCGACCGGAGGGCCTCGACGCCGACTGGACGACGACCGCGAGCTACCTCGGCCGCTTCGACGGCCGGACCAGCGTCAACGTCGCCCTGCTCATCGGCAACTCCGCGCTCCGGATCGGCGCGATCGGCTGGCGGGACGAGCCGGCGACCGAGCGAATCGTCGCGGACATGCGGGCGAACCTGCGCGAGGCGATGGAGGAGGGCGCGTTCGGCCTCAGCTCTGGGCTCGACTACCCGCCCGGCGCCTACGCCACGACCGACGAGCTCGCCGCCCTCGCCGGGGAGGCGTCACGGCACGGCGGCTTCTACCACTCGCACGTCCGATACGACCTGGGCGACCGCTTCCTCGACCCGTTCCGGGAGGCGATCGAGATCGGACGGCGGGGCGACTCGCCCGCGCACATCACGCACTTCTACCACCGGGCAACCTTCCCGGGTCCGCCCGAGGAGATGCTTGCGCTCGTCGACGACGCGAGGACCGACGGCCTCGACGTGACCTTCGACGCGTATCCCTACGAGTGGGCGAGCACGCGGCTGTTGATCATGCTGCCGATCTGGGTCCAGGACGGCGGCCCGCGGGAGACGAAGGAGCGACTGGCGGAGCGCACGACGCGCGACCGAATCCGGAACGAGATGCGCGGGCGCGGGACCCTCTACGCGGGCGCCGGGGGTCTGGGCGACGTCCGACTCGGCGCCTTCACGACGGCCGAGGACCAGCGCTGGGAGGGTCGCACACTGGGAGACGTCTGCACGGCGACCGGGACGGATCCCGTCGACGCGATCTGCGATCTGCTGCTCGCGGAGGACCTCCGGGTCAACGAAGTGACCCCGGGGCCGCACACGGATGCGATCACAACGTTCTACCGCCACCCCGCGGCGATGGTCGGCACCGACTCCACGTTCGTGGCCGCGAAGCCGAGCCCGCGAAGCTACGGGAGCTATCCGCGGATTCTCGGCCAGTTCGTACGCGATGAGCACGTCCTCGGGCTCGAGGAGGCGGTGTCGAAGATGACGTCGCGGCCGGCGGCGCGGCTCGGGCTTCGCGATCGCGGCGTCCTGCGCGACGGCGCGGTCGCCGACGTCGTCGTCTTCGATCCGGCCCGCGTCCGTTCGAACGCCACCTACGACGAGCCCCGCCGCTTCCCCGACGGGATCGATCATGTTCTCGTGGACGGCGTCACGGTCGTCGGGGACGGGGAGCACACTGGCGCGATGCCGGGCCGGTCGCTCCGACGCGGGCGCGACTAGCGAGCGGCTCCAGGCGCAGCCGCGGGTAGCCTTGGCGGCCGTGATCCTGCCCAAGGTCCGCGATCCAAGGCTCATCACGATTCGCCGCGGCGGGACGCTCAGCGACGCCGATCACCACCTGCTCGCGCTCTGGGCGGCCGACTGCGCCGAGCACGTGCTGGCCCACTTCGAGCGCGTCCGCCCCGGCGACCCGGGGCCGCGTCGTGCGATCGAGCTCGCCCGGGCCTGGGTTCGTCGCGAGGTCACGATGACCGAGGCTCGGACGGCCGCCGGCCACGCGAACGCCGCCGCGAGAGACTTGGGCGGCGCGCCCCGCGGTTCGCGGCGTACGCCGCCGGCCAGGCGGCCGTCGTGGCCCACGTCGCGGCACACGACCTGGGCGCCGCGGCGTACGCGATCAAGGCCGTTCGTGCCGCTGCGCCGGCGGAGGAGGCCGAGCGCGCCGGGCGGCTCGAATGCCAGTGGCAGCGCGATCGTCTGCCCGACGCCGTCCGTGCGCTCGTGCTCGACGACGAACGCGCCCGCAACGAGCTCTGCTGGTTCGTCTTCGACTGCTGAGGGCGGCCGGCTCGAGCGAGAGCCGCTGGCAGCTATCCGGCGGCGAGCGTCGTGCCGGAGTCGGCGGTCCGTTTCGAGCGGCCGCCCCCGCCGGCTGTGTCGGTGCGCCGGCCGGCGGATGGACGACTGTCGCCCCGACCTCGACCGCTCCCGCCGACGTCGGCGCGGCCGCCCGGATGGAGGCCGCGTCGCTCGGCGTCGAGCCGCGTGTAGGCAAGGTCGAGGATCGCGTCGACGTCGGCGTCGGGGCCGAGCTCGGCCCAGCCGAAGGCGAGGCGCAGCGAGACGGCGCTGGCTTCGAGCCAGAGGTCGGTCGCCTCGCGCACCCGCTCGACCCAGTTGATCGCGGCGACCTCATCGGTCTCGGGCAGGAGGACCCCGAACCGCCCGTTCGCCAGCCGGACGAGACGGTCGGTGGCCCTCGTCTCGCGGCGTAGCGTGGCGGCGACTGCCGGAAGCAGCCGGTCCACGCTGCCCGCGCCGAGCCTGGCGGCGAGCCGGTCCGTCCCTTCGAGATCGGCGATCACGATGGTCGCCGGACGGCGATAGCGGCTGACGCGGCTGGCCTCGCGGGCCAGGAGCGACCGCCAGGCGGTGGCGGGCTCGAGCGTCTCGAGGATCTCCGGGGCCCGCGAGCCGTCGCTCGACGCGACCGACATGGCGACCGCCGGCGCGGCGACGTCCGCACCCGACAACAGCGGTTGCGGAAGGTCCGGTTCGCCCGCGTCGGCCGCGGCATGGGTCTCGGCGCGCTCGGCCTGATCGAGCCACCACGGGCGCGCCTCGGCGCGGGCAGGAACCGGAGGCTGGTGCGGCACCGCGCGGCGGCGGTTCCGGATCGCCCAGCCGAAGGCGAGGGCGAGCACGACGAAGTTGAAGACGAGCGCGACGATCAGCGCCGTCGCGGTGACCTGGTCCACGGGCTGATGCCCTCGATGAGTGCGTGCCGGGGATGACGTGCCGGATAGCTCGGCGCCTCGGACGATACGAACTCACCGAACGGATGACGAGAGTCCCGGCGCGATCCGGACCACTCTCCGTTGCCCGGTCGCAACGAGGCGAATCGTTCGGTTCCGTCCGGGGTGGTCGGGTGCGCACGTCGTCTCCGCCCCGTTCGCCGTCCGGCCGCAGGTATCCTGCCGGCCGACGGAGGGAGGAGCGGCGTGGAGCGTGGCAGGGACGGGGGCGAGCGCTCGGGAAGGCTGACCGGCGCGCCGCCGTCGGCACCGACGCGATCAGCGCCGGACGCCCTCATCCTTCAGCCCGGAGCTCTCACGCGCGGGCGGGCGGCGTCGGCGCCGCTGCGGCGCGAGGGCCCGGCGAAGCTGACCGGGGAAGCGAAGTACGCCGACGACCTCGTCTTCCCGGGCGCCTGGTACGGCGCGACGATCCGATCGACCGAGCCCCATGCGCGCCTGCTCGGGGTCGAACCGATCGACGCGGACGGCTTCGATTGGTCCAAGGTGGTCCTCGTCACGGCCGCCGACATCCCGGGAACGAACGTGGTCTCGCTCATCGACGACGACCAGCCGGTCCTCGTCCCCGTCGGCGGCGAGATCCGGCACCAGGCCGAGCCGCTCGCGCTCCTCGCGGCCGCGGACCGGGCGACGCTTCACGAGGCGAAGCGCCACGTCCGCGTACGGACCGAGCCCCTCGAGCCCGTCTTCGATCCGCTCGCGTCGGAAACCGTCTTCGCCCATTTCGAGCTGACGAAGGGCGACGTCGCGGCCGGGTTCGCCGAGGCCGACGTGGTCCTCGAAGGCACGTATCGCGTCGGCCACCAGGAGCAGCTGTACATCGAGGGCCAGGCGATGATCGCGGTCCCCCGTGAGGACGGCGGGATCACGGTCCACGGCTCGCTCCAGTGCCCGTACTACATCCACAAGGCGATGAAGCGTGCGCTCGACCTCGACGACGTGCGGACCCAGGTCATCCAGACCGAGACCGGCGGCGGCTTCGGCGGGAAGGAGGAGTACCCGTCGATGATCGCGCTCCACGCGGCGCTCCTCGCGCTGCGCTGTCAGCGGCCCGTTCGGATGATCTACGACCGCCACGAGGACATCGCCGCGACGACGAAGCGGCATCCGGCGATCGTCACTCAGCGGACCGGGGTCAAGCGCGACGGGACGCTCGTGGCCCAGGAGGTCGAGGTGGTCATGGACGGAGGCGCGTACTGCACCCTGACGCCGGTCGTCCTCTCGCGCGGCACGATCCACGCCGCCGGCCCGTACCGCTGTCCGAACGTCGTGATCCGGTCCCGCGCAGTCGCGACGAACACGCCCCCGAACGGCGCCTTCCGCGGCTTCGGGGCGCCGCAGACCGAGTTCGCGGCCGAGACCCAGATGAACCGCCTCGCCGAGACGCTGGGGGTGAGCCCGCTCGACATCCGGCGCCGGAACGCCTACCGGGTCGGCGACACGACGCCGACCCACCAGGTCCTGCGGGAATCGGTCGCCGCCGAGGAGGTGCTCGAGCGGGCCGCGGAGGCCGCCGAGTTCGAATGGATCCGCGATCGAACGGCCAGGGCGCGGGCTGCCCGCGAGGGCTCGGGCACCGTCGCCGAACGGCCGACCTCGAGCGTGTCGGGGCGAACCGCGTCCGGGATCGGGCTCGCGCTCGCCTGGCACGGCGCGGGGTTCACCGGGTCCGGCGAGGTGACTCTGGCTTCGGTCGCGTCGATCGAGCTCGAGGCCGACGGGCGAATCCGCATCCTCACCGCGTCGACCGAGATGGGGCAGGGAACGAAGACGATCTTTCCCCAGCTGGTCGCCGAGGCGCTCGGGGTGGACCCGGCCGCGGTGGAGATCGCGCCCCAGGACACGGCCTTCGTGCCGGACTCCGGGCCGACCGTGGCGAGCCGGACCGCGATGGTCGTCGGCGGGCTCCTGATCAAGGCG
>DASXWX010000065.1:0-2903 GCA_036503395.1 Candidatus Limnocylindrales bacterium | reverse complement strand
TCCAGGCGGGGGCGGACCCGCGATCGCTCGAGTCGCTCGAAGTCCTTGCGCGGGCCAAGACCGACCCAACCCACCGCCCGACCGTCCGGCTCGAGGGCGACGAGTCCCGGTGCGATCGCCCGAGCCGCGAGGCCGTGGAGGCCCTCGCGGTTGCCCTCGGCACTCGCGCTCGTGAAGCTCGTGCCCGGCACCCGCCAGAACTGGCACCAGCACCAGCGCGGGTCGCCGCCCTCCTCGAAGAGGGCGGCGAGCGCCGGCCACGTCTCGCTCGTCAGCGGCTCGATCCGGACAGCGTCGACCGCGGCACCGTTGGTTCGGTTCGCGGGCTCCTGGCGGGCGGGCATACTGGAAGTCTGCCCGGCCTCACTGCCACAGGGCGTCAGGTATCGCCAGGCTCAGCCGACCGGTGCGACCGCCGTCGACGCCGGTTGTGGGGCGAGCGCCGCCACTGCCTCGAGCACCTCGTCCACGGAGACCCCATCGACGAAGGAGGCGTCGTGCTCGCAGTGGCCCGTCATGCAGTTGACACCGCAGACCGGACACTCGAGCCGCCACGACAACAGCGGCCGATCACGGGCTCTGAACGGCGGCGCCGCGTTGATCGCGTTGCCCACCCAGTAGATCCCGATCGTTCGGGACCCGACGGCGCTGGCCAGGTGGAGCGGCCCTGTGTCGTTGGCGACGACGACGCCCGCCCGCGCCAGCAGCCCGACGAGCGCCGACAGGTCGAGCCGGCCGACGAGGTCGAGGACCGGCGCCTCGGCCGAGTCCCTGATCGCCTCGGCGAGGTGCGCCTCCGCCGGGGTCCCCGTGACGGCCAATCGCCAACCGTCGGCAGCCAGCGCTCGCGCGACGGCGCGAAGCGGTCCGCGGGCCAGCGCCGCCGCGGATCCGAGGCGCCGGGGTGGAGGACGGCGATCGGGGCGCCTTCCCGCGGAACCACGCCTTCGCTCCGGGCGATGTCCTCGGCGGTCACCGCGAGCCGCGGCTCGAGGCACGTCGAGCGGCCGCCGACGAGCGCGACCACCTCCAGCCAGCGGGTGGCCTCACGCTGCCAGTAGAGGTAGGGGAGGGTTCGGTCGAGCGGCATCGCGTCGGGCGTCGCAGCGCCGGCGGTCACTCGGGCCTCGAGCGCGGCGACGATCGGATTGGAGTTGCGGCCGCCGCCGTGGAGCTGGATCGCGATGTCGAAGCCTTCCCTGCGGAGCCCGTCGAGGACGGCCGCTCGTTCGCGTTCCGGAACGGGCCGCGCGCCATCGTCGCCGACGAGGCCGGGCGGCAGCGGCACCACACGGTCGACCGGCGACGGCCGGCCCGCGAGCAGCTCGCGATGCCAGTCGCGGGCGATGAGCACGATCTCCGCCGCGGGGTAGGCGCATCGAAGTGCGGACAGGGCCGGGAGCGCGAAGACGAAGTCGCCGAGGGCGCTCGCGCGGAGCACGCCGATCCGGCGGACGTCGGGGACGAGGGTCATTCGGATGCAGGATCCGCCGCGACCGCTGGCGGGTGTGAGACGGTGCGTGGATCCGCCCGTTTCGGCGCCGTTGCAGCCGCCGGCCGTAGCGGCACCGGCGGCCACGGATCGATATCGCGGCGCCGATATGCTCGGCCCGATGGACCTCCGCGACATCGACCTCGGTCCCGAGCGCGACCGGCGCTCGATCGTCGAGCTGATCGGCCAGCACGTTCTCGACGAGCGCCTCGCCGGGCTGGCCTGGCTTCTCGTGGAGCACCGTGTCTCACTCCTGGTGGCCGCCGGTCCGAGCGGCACCGGCAAGACCGTGCTCCTCCGCGCACTCCTCGCGTTCCTCCCGGCGAGGACCGCGATCCATGTCGTCGAAGGCGATTGGGAGACGTGGTCGTGGCTGCCAGCCGACGTCCGGACGGAGCTCGGGATCCTCGTCCACGGCGACGGTCGGGGCGGCCCGGCCATGGCAACGGCGGGGGGCGAGGCCGTCCTCGTGGTGCCCGAGCTCTCGAACCACCTGCCGATCTACGCGTGGCACGGCACCGCGCGGACCGCGATCCGCCTGGCGTCGCGGGGCTACCCGTTGGCAGCGACCGTTCATGCCGAGTCTCTCGAGGACGTCTTCGCCCTGCTCGGCGGGCGCGGCATCGGCGCGACCCCCGACGAGCTGTCGCATCTTGGGCTGGTGCTGGTCCTCCGGGCCGTGGACGAGGCGCTCCGCATGCGTTCGCGACGGCGGGTCGTCGCCGCCCACTACCTGCGGCCGGTCGCGCGCGACACCGGGGGGCATGTCCAGCGCCTCGACCCGGCCGTGATCGCGACGTGGGACGCCGTCTCGGACACGTTCGAGGACTTCGGTTGGGGGGTCATGCCAGAGATCGCGGCGCGTCTCGGCCGCCGGGCCGGCGACGTCGAGGCCGAGGTCGATCGCCGGGCGGCGTACCTCGGCGCGCTCGTCTCGGCGGGCATCGCCGACGAGGGACCGGTGGCGTCGGCGATCGGCGCCTACGAGCCGTGACCGATCGCGAGATCGAGCTCAAGTACCGGGTGGCCGATCCCGCGGTCGCGGACGCCCTGCTTCGTGCGGCCGCCATCGGACGTTTCGAGGCCGCCGGCGAGGTTGAGGCCACCGAGCTTCTCGACCGCTTCCTGGACACCGGCGACGGGGCCTTCCGAGCCCGGCGACACGCCCTCCGCCTCCGAACGGTTCGCGACCGAACGACGCTGACGATCAAGGGCCCATCCGAGCGGGTCGCCGGTGGTGCGGTCTCCCGGCTCGAGCTCGAAGCGATCGTCGGGGGCGACGATCCCCGGGGCTGGCCGCCCTCGCCGGCGCACGAGCTCGTCGACGCGATCGCGGGCGGCCGGCCGCTCCGTGAGATCGGCCGCATCGCGCAGCATCGACGGAGCCGCCTCGTCCGCAGCGAGGAGACTC
>DASXWX010000064.1:0-2695 GCA_036503395.1 Candidatus Limnocylindrales bacterium | reverse complement strand
CGGGCGCGAAGGGGAGCAACGGCGCCGTCGCCCTGGCCAAGGAGCTCGCGGCTCGCGACGACCGGTTCATCATGCCCTACCAGTACGGCAACCCGGCGAACCCGCGCGCACACGAGGAGACGACCGGGCCCGAGATCCTCGCCGACTGCCCAGAGATCGACGCGTTCGTCGCCGGCCTCGGGACCGGTGGCACGCTCATGGGCGTGTCGCGCTACCTGCGGCGGGCGAAGCCCGGCGTGAAGATCTACGCGGCCGAGCCGCAGCCCGGCGAGGCGGTCCAGGGCCTCCGCTCGCTCGACGAGGGCTTCGTGCCCGAGATCTTCGACCCGACCCTCATCGACGCGAAGTACCTCGTCTCCAACCGAGACGCGATCGCCGCGCTCCGCGACCTTGTCTTCCGCGAGGGGATCTTCGCCGGGCCGTCGTCGGGAGCCGTGCTCGTGGCCGCGGCCCGCGTGGCCCGCCGGATGGAGTCGGGATCGATCGTCGCGCTCCTGCCCGACGGTGGCTGGAAGTACCTCTCGGCCGGTACGTACAGTCGCGACCTCGACGAGATGGAGGCGGACCTCGAGGGCGGCGTCAACTGGTGGTAGCGGGCGCGACGCCAGCCGGTGGGCAGAGTCCTGGGCCGGCGTTTGCCGGGATCCCGGCCGCGCTCGTGGAGGCGATCGTCGAGCACGCTCGCTCTGAGGAGCCGAACGAGGCCTGCGGCCTGATCATCGGTGACGGACCGGCGGCGGACGGCGGTAGGCCGCTGCGCTGGGAGCCGACTCGGAACAAGGCCGCCTCGCCGTTCCGCTACGAGATCGATCCGGCCGACCTGCTCCGCCTCACGCTCGCGATCGACGACGCGGGCGAGACGTTCTGGGCGATCGTCCACTCCCACGTCCGGACGGCCGCACGGCCCTCGCCGACCGACATCGGCCTCGCGTTCTACCCGGACGCGCTGTACGTCCTGGTGTCGCTCGAGCTCGACGTGCCGGACGTGCGCGGTTACAGGATCGTCGACGGCGCAGTGTTCGAGGTCGAGCTGCGGGTCACGGCGTGACCGAGGCGCGGGGGCGACCGCGCTCGTCGGCAGCATCGCTGGCCTGGCCGCTCGTCGCCGGAGCGGTCGTCATCGTCGGCGGGACCGCGCTCGGGTGGAACGCCGGGCTGCTCGATCGGCTCGCCTCGCCGCCCGCGATCGTCCGGGCGGCGCTCGTCGCGATCTCGGCCGTGCTGGCCGTCGCCCTCCTCCGCGAAGCGCTCCTGCGACTCGAAGGATCGGGTCGGGCCGTGACCGGGATCCAGGACGTGCCGGCGCTCGTCCGCGGCATCCGCTTCGTCTTTCTCGCGGTCGCCGCCGCGTCCGCGGCCGCCGGCTGGCTGATCGCCCACCCGCTGCCGCTCGTGGTCGCCCTGATCGTCGCCGGCGTCGACGTCCTCGAGACGAGCTTCCTGCTGATCGTGGTCACGGTCCGCGGCCGTCGCGACTGACCGCGCTCCGGCACGAGTCCGGCACGAATTCAGCGGGGACGGTCACGCCGCTGTGAGCCGATCTGTGGCGCCCTCGGGACCGGAGGTGTGAGATGCCGAGCAGCTGGAGCGACAAGCGCGAGCGCCAGTACGAGCACATCAAGGAGTCCGAGAAGGACGAGGGCCGCTCGGAGAAGACGGCCGAGCGGATCGCCGCGGCGACCGTGAACAAGACCCGCCGCGAGAAGGGCGAGACGAAGAAGAAGAAGTAGGCAATCGGGCCACCGCGGACGCGCGGCGGTCAGGATCCGCCGGCGAGGGCGGCGACGAGAGACCCCTCGGTCGGCGTCGAGCCGAGCCCGAGTCGGGCGCCGACGCGGGCCGCGAGCGGCGGCTCGAGGAACGTTGAGGCGAGCGTGTCCCAGTTCGCCTCGGCGAAGACGTCGGTGGGCGTGCCGTCGAGGACGATGCGTCCAGAGCGCATGACCACGACGCGTTCGAACGTCTCGGCCACGAAGCGCATGTCGTGGCTGATCGCGATCACCGTCCGACCCGCCTGCGACAGCGACCGCACGATCGCGCCGACGCGGGCGACGCCTCGCGCGTCCTGGCCGGTCGTCGGCTCGTCGAGCACCACGATCGGCGTCTCCATCGCCAGGATCGAGGCGATCGCCAGCAGCTTCCGCCGCGAATACCCGAGGTCGTAGGGATTCGTAGCCGCGTCATCCTCGAGGCCGACCGCGACGAGTGCCTCACGCACCGATGCATCGACATCGGCCCCGGCACGCCCCAGATTTCGCGGCCCGAACGCGACCTCGGATCGGACCGAGCCGGCGAAGATCTGGCGGTCCGGATCCTGGAACGCGAGGCCGACGATCGCCGCGAGCTGTGCGACGCGCCGCGAGGCGAGGTCGACGCCATCGATCTGCAGCCCGCCGTCGGTGGGACGAAGCAGCCCATTGAGGTGACGGACGAGGGTCGACTTGCCGGAGCCGTTCTGGCCGACGATCCCGACCGCCTGCCCCTCCGGAATTGACAGGGAGACACCGTCGAGCGCGCGGGTTCCGCCTTCGTAGACGTGAACGAGGTCGTGGAGCTCGATCACGCCGTCAACTCTGCAAGCACCGGGACGTGGTCCGGCGGGAGCACCTGCGCGAGCCGAACGCGGGAAGGAGGGTCTACGCCAAGCTCCACGAGGCGTGGGTCGGAGAGGACCCTCGTCGCTGCACCCTCGATC
>DASXWX010000063.1:0-5315 GCA_036503395.1 Candidatus Limnocylindrales bacterium | reverse complement strand
GACCTGCGGCCGGTCCTCGTCAACAGCGACGCCGGCTCGCCCGACGGCACGCAGCGCGTCGTCGTCGAGACCGAGCCGCCCGACTACATCGAGCAGATCCTCCTCGTCCGACCGACGAATCGGCTCGCCCGTGTCAGCCTGACCTACCCCGAGGTCGACGGCGTGGGAGGCAAGGGGGCCGCGCTGCGGACCATCTTCGAGATGGCGGCCGCACTCGACGTCCAGGCCCTCATCGTCGTCGACTCCGATCTCCGCTCGATCGTGCCGGAGTGGATCGAGCTCCTGGCCGGGCCGATCCTCAAGGGCGGCTATGACTTCGTCGCCCCGCTCTACGCTCGCTACAAGTACGACGGCACGATCACGAACACGGTCACCTTCCCGCTCACGCGGGCCCTCTACGGGCGGCGGATCCGGCAGCCGATCGGAGGCGACTTCGGCGTCAGCGGCGACCTCGTCCGGCACTACCTCGCCCAGGACGACTGGACCGACGACGTCAGCAAGTTCGGGATCGACATCTGGATGACGACCCACGCGCTCACGGGCGGCTTCGCGGTCTGCCAGACCCGGCTCGGGGCCAAGGTCCACGATCCGAAGGACCCGGGTGCCGACCTCGGTCCGATGTTCCGCCAGGTCGTCTCGACGATCTTCCGGCTCGCGGTCGCGAACGACGAGCGCTGGCGCGAGATCCACGGCAGCCACGACGTCCCGGCCTACGGCTTCGAACGGATCATCGACCCGCCGCCACTCGAGGTGAACACGCTCCGGCTGCTCTCCGAGTTCCACCAGGGCTCGCTCACGTCGGCCGTCACGTGGAGGGAGATGCTCGCGCCCGCGACGAGCGAGGTCGTCCTCGAGCTGGCCGGCGAGGCGGGTCACCTCGCCGACGCGGCCAGGGCCCGGTTCGGGCTGTCGAGCGAGGCCGGACCCGTGGCGCCATCGACGGCCGAGCTGGCCGAGGCGCTCGCGGCGTTCCACTTCCCGGACGACGCCTGGGCCCGCGTGGTGTACGACCTCATCGTGACGGCCCGCGACGTCGACGACGACCGGCTGACCGCGTTCGTGGCCGCGCTCGTCCCGATCTATTTCGGTCGGGTCGGCTCGTTCGTCATCGAGAACCGCGGCGTGACGACGGCCCAGGCGGAGGAGCGCGTGGAGCGTCAGGCCCGTCAGTTCGAGCTGCTCAAGCCCTACCTCGTCGAGCGCTGGGGCTCGCCCGCGGGTGACCCGTCGTCGCCGAGCGGCGCGACGTCGGCGGCGCGGGTCGGATGAGCCAGACGCCGCTGCCGGCCCGGATTCTCATCCCGGTCGCGAACCCGCTGACCGCCGAGGAGCTCGTCCGGCTCGGGTCGGACCTCCTCGAGCCGCGAACGGGTTCGATCACGGCGCTCGGGATCGTCGAGGTGCCCGAGGGGATGCCGTTGTCCGACGGAGCGACCCGTGCCCGCCACGCCCGCCGGCTCCTCCAGCGCGTCCTCGACTTCGCGCCCGAGGGCACGACGATCCACCCGATCGTCCGGATCGGCCGCCATGCGGCGGAGGGCATCGTCGAAGCCGCCGCCGAACAAGAGGCCGACCTCGTGATCTTCGGCTGGGGCGGCAAGTCGGCGCCCCGAGATCTGCGTGCACGCCGCGCGGAGGGGCGCGAGCCAGCCGAGGCACCGGCGACCCAGCGGAACGGCCACGACGCCCGCGAGGCACGGGCCGTGGTTCCCGCCTTCTCGCCGACCATTGACGAGGTCGTTCGAGATGCGCCGTGCGACATCGCCGTCGTGAAACAGCGCGGCGCGAGCGAGATCCGCCGGGTGCTCGTGCCCGTTCGTGGCGGCCCGCATGCGGACCTCGCGCTCCGATTCGCCGACGCCGTCGCCCAACGCCACGGTGCGACGGTCGTCGTCCTCCATCTCCTCCCGTCCGGGGTGAGCCAGGCGGTTCGCGCCCAGGCCGAGCACGCGCTCGCGGCCCTCGTCCGCCAGCACGTGACCGCGGCCGCCGAGCCCGTCCTGCGCGAGACCACGAACGTCCGGGCCGCGATCCTCCGCGAGGCCGAGCGCTGCGACATCGTCCTCATGGGCGCCTCGGCGCGCCCCAACACCGACGACGTCGGTGCCCACCTGTTCGGGGCCCTGCCCGAATCGATCGCGCTCCGGGCGAAGTGCACCGTCGTCGTCGTCCGGACGAGGGAAGCGATCGGGCGGCAGACCTTCGAGCAGCTGGCCCAGCGGGCGGAGTCGCTGGCCGCCGCGGATCGCGCAGCCGAGGAGAACCGGGCGATCCCGTCGCGGGTCGAACGATGGTTCGCCGAGGCGAACTTCCACCACGCCGAGTTCTCCGACCTGCGCCGCCTGGTCCAGCTCAAGGAGAAGCAGGGGGTCAGCGTCAGCCTCGTCCTGCCGACGCTCAACGAGGCCGAGACGATCGGCCCCATCGTCCGCCGCGCCGTGCGCGAGATGATGGGCCGCGTCCCGCTCCTCGACGAGATCCTCGTGATCGACTCCGACTCGACCGATGCGACGCGGGAGATCGCCGAGGCCGAGGGCGCACGCGTCGTCGTCCACTCGGACGTCCTGCCGCGCTATGGCGCGTTCCGCGGCAAGGGCGAGGCCCTCTGGAAGTCGCTCTTCGAGACGAGCGGCGACATCGTCGTCTGGGCCGACACGGACGTCCGGAACTGGCACCCGCGGATGGTCTACGGCACCCTCGGGCCGCTCCTCCATGAGCCACGGCTCCAATACGTGAAGGGCTACTACCAGCGTCCGATCGTCGAGGCAGGGGTGCTCAAGGAGGGCGGCGGCGGGCGGGTCACCGAGCTCGTCGCGCGCCCGTTGATCAACCTCTTCTACCCCGAGCTCTCGGGGCTCATCCAGCCGCTGGCGGGCGAATACGCGGGCCGCCGATCGCTCCTCGAGGCGATCCCCTTCTTCACCGGCTACGCCGTCGAGATCGGCCACCTGATCGACGCCGCCGAGCGGGTCGGGATCGAGGCGCTCGGCCAGGTCGACCTCGAGCGGCGCGTCCACCGCAACCAGGAGCTCGAGGGCCTGTCGCGGATGTCCTTCGTGATCCTCCAGGCCGTCATGAAGCGGCTCGAGGAGCGGCGTCGCGTTCGCCTGTTCGCCGAGATGGGTTCGACGATGAAGCTCCCCCGCTCCGGCCGCGGTCGGCTCTCGCTCGAGGTGATCGAGCTCGCGGACCAGGAGCGGCCACCGATCATCCGGATCCCGGAGTACCTCGAGCGGCGGCAGTCGCTGACGGCGAGCGACCTCGAACCGGCCACGCCGTGACCCCTCCACGGTCTCGTGCCACCGCACAGCGGCGCTTGTGACGGACGAACCGCCGGAACGCGGTCGTCCTCCGTCGATTCCGCCGCCTGGTGACCGGTCCGGCGACAGACGGCTCGATCGTCCCCGTTCCTCCGCCGTTTCTGCCGGCGAACGGCAGACAGCAGCCCCCGAGCACGCCGGCGACCGTCCGCTGACCGTCCTGTTCGCGCCCGATTCGTTCAAGGGATCGCTGACCTCGGTCGAGGTTGCGCATGCGCTCGCCACTGGCTGGCGACGCGCCCGCCCGAACGATCGACTCGAGCTGAGCCCACTCGGGGACGGCGGCGAGGGCACGCTCGAGGCGATCGCCGCGGCCGGGGGCTGGGAGTGGCAGACGACCGCCGTCGCCGATCCGCTCGGCCGCCCGATCGATGGCCGCTGGCTCGTCTCGGCCGACGGTGAAGCTGCGGTCATCGAGATGGCGCAGGCGTCGGGGTTGTCGCGACTCCACCCCGACGAGCGGGATCCCGTCGGCGCGACATCCCGGGGAACGGGCGATCTCCTCCGAGCCGCACTCGACGCGGGGATCTCCGGCCTCGTGCTCGGGATCGGCGGCAGCGCCACCAACGACGGCGGCCGAGGCCTGCTCGAGGCACTCGGCCTCGAGGGCAAGGCGGACGCACCCGACCTCTCGCGCCTGGACCCGCGACTCGGCCAGGTCGATCTTCGGGTCGCCTGCGATGTCACGAACCCGCTGCTCGGGCGGAACGGCGCGGCGGCGGTCTACGGCCCGCAGAAGGGTGCCGCGCCGGAGCAGGTGCGCGAGATCGACGACGACCTCGCCCGCTGGGCGGACGCCCTCGAGGCGGCGACCGGCCGGCACGAGCGAGAGACGCCGGGTGCCGGAGCGGCCGGCGGCGTCGGCTTCGCGCTCCTCTGCCTCCGGAATCGCTTCCGATCGTTCGCCCTCCGGCCCGGCGTCGAGCTCGTCATGGAGGCGACCGGCTTCGAAGCGAAGCTCACCGTCGCCGACCTCGTCGTCACCGGCGAGGGCAGGGTGGACGGCCAGACCGCCTTCGGCAAGACGGCTGCTGGCGTCGCGCGGCGCGCCCGGGGGGCCGGGAAGCCGTGCATCACTGTGGGGGGAGGCGTAGAGCCGGAAGGCATCGACGCGCTCGCGGCCCTTGGTGCCGTGGTCGTTCCGGTTGTCGAACGCGCCCAGTCGATCGAGGAGGCGATGGCCGCCGGGTCGGCCCCGCTCGAGCGGTGCGCCGAACGCATCGCCCGCCTCCTCTCATTGACGGGGTCGTCGGTTGGCTAGGTCATGATGTGGACGTGAAGACGTGTGACGTGATCGGGACTTCGAGCACCGGAGCGGGCCGCTGCGGGACGTCCGGTGACAGGCGCCGGTCGCGCGTGTCTACGTCAAGCCCCACGTCGGAACGAGCGAGCGCGGCCACCCCGCGAATCCGTCTCTTCTCGGCACGTGCCCTGCACGTTCGTTCGCGGGTGGTGCTCGACCAACACACCGCCGCTGGGAGCGTCATCTGCTCTCCGCGATCGTTCGCGGGTTTCCTCCATAGCCAGCCGAACGACCTGTCGACGGTGTCGGCCGATCCGATCATCGGTCAGTACGACATCGAGCTGGTCCGGTGAGCCCGACCCGCCCAACCACCACGCGCCCGAAGCGGTCGCCGAGGCGCAAGCGGGCGAAGCCCGACAAGTTCCGGGCCTGGCGGCGGCGCCTCGACCGTTACCGGCCGGGCCTCGTCCGGTACGTTCTCGAGGGCCTCGAGGGGCGCTTCGGTCGGCCCGAGTGGGGCCGGCGCCTCGACCCGACGAGCGAGCTCATCCTGACGATCCTCACCCAGAACAGTGCCGACGTGAACGCGGAGAAGGCGTACGAGGCACTCAGCAGGGCTTATCCGAGCGAGGGCCAGCCGGAGGGCCACGACCTCGGGAAGGGCTGGGGCGGCGTCGGCCTCGCCCCGACGGTGACGCCGAATTGGGAGCGGGTCGAGTTCGCGCCGCTCGACGAGCTCATCGACGTGATCC